>JBGCES010000009.1:0-41916 GCA_045106545.1 Saprospiraceae bacterium | reverse complement strand
ATTTTTGACTGAGGCTATTTTTGTGCTAGACAAGGCAAAAAACGTAGTCGTAGTCTTTTTACGACGAGGCTTTTTAACGATGTATAGTGCAAAAAGAGACCGTCACAAAATGTGTCGATTATTTTAGGTTAACTACTTAGTTTTTGGTTATAACGAGCAAAGTGGTAAAAGATACAGTAACAGCCCCAAACAGATTTTGAAAATAATGCGATTGATAAAAATTTCAACATCAACAATTCATCCCATCATCTGTTTAAATTTGTTAAAATATATCGTACTTAATAGCACTCAGAAAGACTTTTCTTATTAGATTTCTACCAATATATCGTCACTATGTGACTTATTTTACGGACTTAATGATGCAACATAATTGGCATTTTGTAAATAAAACAACTGCTAAATCCAACTACATACTAAGTATCATCTTTCGAAATACTTTGGAACAACATATCACACATTAAAACTATATGGCAATACAAAAAAAAGAAAAACTCGCCCTCAAAGATCAATTCTCTGCCCTCCAAAATCTACCTCGATTTTTTAAACTCATTTGGGAAACCAGTCACAGCCTGACGATTGGTAATGCGGTTTTGCGGATATTAAAATCTGCGCTGCCGTTGGTGATTTTGTATATCGGAAAAGAAATTATCGATCAGGTGATTTTCCTGATGGAAAATGATGGCGACCGGACGTATTTGTGGACGTTGGTGGCGGCGGAACTGGCGTTGGCAGTCTTTTCGGATTTATTGAATCGGGCGATTATATTGATGGATAGCTTACTCGGCGACTTGTTTTCTAATAAGACTTCTGTCAAATTAATTCAGCATGCGGCAAAGCTGGATTTATATCAATTTGAAGATCCTGAATTTTATAATAAACTAGAACGGGCGCGGCGGCAAACCAATTCGCGTACGGTGCTGATGACGCAGGTGATGACGCAAGTGCAAGACACGATTACGATCCTCTTTCTGGCGGGTGGTTTAATTGCTTTTAATCCGTGGTTAATTTTGTTATTAATCGTTGCCGTCATTCCTTCCTTTTTGGGTGAAACGCATTTCAATCAGCGGTCGTATTCGCTGACGCGTTCGTGGACACCTGAGCGACGAGAACTGGATTATTTGCGCTATATCGGAGCGAGTGACCAAACTGCAAAAGAGGTAAAAATTTTTGGATTAGCTGATTTTCTATCCAATCGCTACAAAGAAATTTCTGATAAATACTATCTCGCAAATCGTAAAATCACCATCAGTCGCGCGGGTTGGGGTGTCGCTTTATCCGCTTTGGGAACGCTGGCGTATTATGGCGCGTATGTACTCATCATCATTCAGACGGTAACGGGTCTGATTACAGTGGGTACGTTGACTTTTTTGGCAGGTTCGTTTCGGCAGATGCGCGGGATGTTGCAGGGCATTATGAACCGCTTTTCTAAGATTACTGAAAGTGCCCTATACTTGCAAGATTTGTTCGACTTTTTTGCCATCCAACCCAATATCAAACAGAATGCTAACGCCACGGCTTTTCCGCAGCCCATCCAAGAAGGATTTGTCTTTGAAAATGTCAGTTTTAAATATTTAAATAGTGATAAATACGCCATTCGAAATCTGAGTTTTCACTTGCGTAAAGATGAAAAACTCGCGCTCGTAGGCGAAAATGGCGCAGGTAAAACGACCTTAGTTAAATTGTTAGCGCGATTGTACGAACCCTCGGAAGGACGTATTTTACTGGATGGAAAAGATTTAAAGACCTACGATTTGGCTGATTTGCGTGCTAATATTGGGATCATTTTCCAAGATTACATTCGCTTCCAAATGAAGGCGAGTGAAAACATTGCCATCGGAAATATTGATGCCCGCGAAGAATTTGTAGAAATCGAAGCAGCTGCTCAAAAAAGTCTGGCTGATACCGTCGTCGAAACCTTACCAAATCGCTATAATCAAGTCTTGGGTAAACGCTTCAAAGGTGGCGTAGATTTGTCGGGTGGACAATGGCAAAAGGTAGCATTGGCTCGGGCGTATATGCGCGAAGCCCAACTACTCATTTTGGATGAACCCACTTCTGCTTTAGACGCCCGTGCGGAACACGAAGTTTTCGAGCGGTTTTCCGAACTCATCGCTGGTAAAGCCGCCGTTTTAATCTCTCACCGCTTCTCCACCGTACGCATGGCAGATCGTATTTTGTTTTTGGAAAACGGGCAATTATTGGAACTCGGTAGCCACGAGGAATTGATTGAAAAAGACGGAAAATATGCGGAGTTGTTTAACTTGCAGGCGCAGGGGTATGTGTAGGGAGGAAAAGGATTAAGGGCGATCTAATGTAAAATGTAAAACCGCAAAATATAAAATGTAAAAGTGGGGCGACATACACTTCTAGCATAGAATATCATTTTTAATTAGAGCTCCTCTGCGCCCTCCGCCTGACTTTTTTCGTAAGAAAAAAGCCTTCGCGATCTACAAAAGAGTACGCTACGTGCGTGTTAAAAGTGGAAGAAATCTCCGCGTCTCTGCGCACTCTGCGTTTCATAAAAAACTTTGCGTCTTTGCGCCTTCGCGTTCAATCAAAAAAATAAAAAAGTGAGTTTAAAAAATAAAATAAAAACCCTCGCCAACGAATACGCCGAAGAAATCATTCACGTGCGTCGGCACTTGCACCAATATCCTGAATTGAGTTATCAGGAAGTAGAAACGGGTAAATTTATCGCTAGAAAACTAACTGATTTCGGTATTGAACACGAACACGGTTGGGCGGAAAATGGCGTAGTTGGTTTAATCAAAGGAAAGAATCCTGATTCGAAAATCATTGCCCTGCGCGCTGATATTGATGCCTTGCCGATTACGGAAGCTAACGATGTGCCTTACAAATCGAAAAATGAAGGCATCATGCACGCTTGCGGTCACGATGTGCATACTTCTTCCTTGATTGGCGCAGCGAAGATTTTAAATGAATTGAAAGATGAATTTGAAGGGACGATCAAGCTGATTTTTCAACCTGCCGAAGAAAAAGCACCAGGCGGCGCGTCGATTTTAATTAAAGAAGGCGTTTTAGAAAATCCGCGTCCAACGAGCATTATCGGGCAGCACGTTCATCCGCCCTTGGCGGCAGGTAAGATTGGTTTGAAACCGGGAAAATACATGGCTTCGACCGATGAATTATTTGTTACCGTTCATGGAAAAGGTGGTCACGGCGCGTTGCCGATGGATTGTGTTGACCCGATTGTCATTACCGCGCAAATTATTACCGCGCTGCAAACCGTCGTCAGCCGCAACGCGAATCCCTCTACGCCAACCGTAATTACTTTCGGTAAAATCGAATCAACGGGCGGAACGCATAACGTGATTCCAAATGAAGTAAAATTGCTCGGTACGTTCCGCACGATGGATGAAAAATGGCGGGCAGCAGCGCATCAACGGATGCAAAAAGTAGCGGAAGGCATCGCAGCAAGTATGGGTGGAGAGTGTGAATTTCGGGTTAATCCGGGCTATCCTTATTTGGTGAACGACGATGACTTGACGGCTAAAACGAAGCAGTTTGCACAAGAGTATTTAGGTGCAGAAAATGTGGTTGATTTACCAATTCGCATGACGGGGGAGGACTTTGCTTATTATTCACAAGAGATGCCCGGTTGCTTTTATCGACTTGGTACAGGTAACGTAGAGAAAGGCATTACTTCCTCCGTGCATACGACTACTTTTGATGTGGACGAAGACTGTATGGAATTGAGTATTGGCTTGATGGCATACTTGGCGGTACGCGAATTGGGCAACAAATAACGATTCTCGGTGTTTTCCTCTTATGAATTATCCTATTCAATTCATCACGCCGATTCAACTAGCGGATGGAACCTTGATTCAGTTGCGTCCGATTCATCCAGATGATGGGCGGCAGGCACTCCCATTTCGCGAAAAATTATCGGAGGAAAGCATTCGGTCGCGCTTTTTGGGATACATCCCCAGTTTTTCTCAAAAGTTAGTCAAGCAATTAACGATTATTGATTATAAAAACGAAATGGCAATTGTAGCGGAAACCGTTGCTCCTGCTAAGCGGGAAGTCATCGCCGTAGCACGTGTTGTGCGTGAAAAAGATACGGACACCGCCGAATTTGCGATTATTATCGTAGATGAGTGGCACGGGCGTGGTCTAGGTGGACGTATGACCGATTTTATGGTTGAGGTAGCGCAACAGATGAAATTTAAACGATTGTATGCTTTGCTATATTCACATAATCAGCAGATGCGCGAAATCTTTAAACGCAAAGGATTTACCTTGCATTTTTCAGATGAAAGTACCAGTTGTGCAGAATTGATTTTTGCAGATGTGAACGATGAGGTATCGGATTTCTTAAAGAAATCCGATACCTCACCAACTAAGTATTGCCGAAATAATTAATTAAACACTTAAGATTTAGAATTGACCATTTTTTCTATATTTTTCAAACAATACAAAAAATACTCATTTCTAAATCGTTTAATTAATTACTTCGGCGTGGCTAAGTAGGTTGACAGATTTAAGACGTTAGAAATTAGACGTTAGAAAATTGATAGCCAACGAGTTATCTAACGTCTAATGTCTAAATTCTAACGTCAATCTACTTAAGTAGATTTGTAAATTTATTTTGACGAGTAAAACAATGTAAGACGCTCAATTTGAACGGATTGCAACTACAAACTGCCAACTTAAATACTACCAACTATTTACCTAACCTTCAATTCCTTTACCAGTTTCCCCCTCTTTCCACTTACCGAAATTCCTTCTATTTCTACCCAAATTTTCCCACTTGTATCCGTCATCGGAAAAGTAACGTTGGCTTTTCCATTTGCTCCGGTAATGATTTTTCCATCCCAATAGATAGTCGGACGAAGTGTTGGCGTACGATTATCAGTAGCGGTTGCTTTCGCAAAATTGCGCGGATTGACTAAGCCACTCAACTGCATTCGATTGGGCGCACTTGTGATAAAATCGGGCGTTAAACCATTTTTAGTAATGACTTCTAATACGCCCCGATTAATAAAAAGTGGATCAAAATATTGGTCAATGGTAGAAGTATTTACGTAAGTCTTGATATTTTCAATTTCAGCAATCGGTAGGCTTAAAACAGCATTTTCATCCGTAGTTATTTGTCCATTGACAAGATAAATCGGGGCTTGTTTAAAACGGGTTTTATTCTCCTGATTGAACAGCAATACTGTTCGATTTTGTAACTCTACGGTTCCCGTTACACGAGCAATTAAAATCACTTCATCAATAAATTCACCGACATCACGAATGTTGATAAAGCCTTTAGTAGTATAAGTTTTATCGGCAGGAATAGCTGGAATGGATTGAATTTCTTTAACAAAAGTAGGTGTTGGGTTTTCCATTTTGAATACTTCTTCCAACAAGCGTTTTTTGTATAATTGATGCAAATAAAACTGAATTGAACCGTTTCTAACTAATTGATTATTAGTCGTTTTTGCTAATTTTATATTCAAATCAGTTGGTTTTAGAATCGGCATTAATTCACTTGTTCGGATATTCAAATCCAACACTTGCAAAGTCGTTGGTTGGTAAAAATCGGGTAAATCCCAACTGAATGTTCCTTGCTGACTTCCTGCGCGATAAAAGCGTTTTAAATCGGGTAAAAATAACGAGAGAGCAGGAGAAGAAAGTGGTTCTTTTTTTAATATATCCAATAAATTTCCCGTAACGGTCAATCGCTCTTCGGCAGTATAAGGTAAATCTTTGGGTGAATCAAAACTTGGAAAACCCATTGATTCCGCTAATTGTGGCGCGGGCAGAAAATTATCATCCGTAACCGCTAAAGACACACTTGCTTGCACAGGTCGATTTTCATTATCCCGCACATCCATAATTAAAGTAACCGCATCGCGACGCTCGTATTGCTGTTTTTGTGTAAAAAAACGAATGTTGAGATCGCCTGTTTGTAGTGTAGTGCCCAAGGTATCCAAAGGCGGATTTATCGTAGTCGTATCGGCTGCACTGATCTGATAAATGGGTACTGGTTGCGTTAAAACTGCTGCCTCACCAAAGTTGAGCGACCACGTCGTATAGGCACGGAACGTATAATTGCCTTCTTGCCAATCGAATGGAATATTGAAATCACCGAGGGCGTAATTGCCCGTTATTTCCAACGCCTGTCTTGCTATAACGTCATTATCGGTATCCAACCATTCTACGTGGACAATACGACTGCGGATGTCGCGAATGTCATCGTGTAAGACATATATTTTATACCAAATATCCTCGCCAGTGGCATAGAAATCTTGGTTGAAATGTACTTCTAAAGGTTCGGGAACGATAGGAGGAGTATAAGCGGTGGCTTGCCCAAAGGAAAGATGAGTGCCAAGACAGCAAATAAGAAAAAATAACAGACGCATAGGTAATAGTTTTAGCTAAAAAGTCTGCTAAAGGTAAGAAGGATTATTTAAATGGGGGATTGAGATATGCCAGATTTCAGAAATCTGGCACATCTGTCAGCGTTAACGCAAATCGGCTTCCTGCAAAACCTTCAATGCCTGTTCCGCTTTTTCGGGTAGTGTGTATAAAGCTGCCTCTCCAATGGTCGGAATGACACTATCGGGTCTATTGACGATGTGTGATTCAATGCCGTTTTGTTTTAAAACATCTTCGGCTAATTTGGCTTTATAAACTTCGGTTGCAGTATAAATTTTAACCCAATTCTCTTTCATAACAGTTGGTGTTTTTGATTCAAAAATATGTTGGCTTTGTTCGTGGAGTCATTTATAAAACAACGATTACTACTATAATTGTTCATTCTTGGTAGTATTAACCCTGTGATTTTTATCACTCTGTTTTACTAGATAAGGTCCAGTCTCCCATAGATCAGCTTAAAAATCCAAAATTGGATGTTGTTTTTTAATCGATACCCAATATGAAAAATTAAATTTTAATTACTCAACCTAATTTCGTTTATTTGATTATTGAATTAATTTAATTCAATTTTTTATTTGGCATAAAAATAGATTTAGAAAAATAAAATTATTTGATAAATACACTATGAAGATTGAGTTTTTAAACACAACAAACAAACACTATTATGAAAAAGACCTTCACTTCTCGCCTTGCTGCCATTGACTGGATCGCCGACTTTGCCGAAAATGAATCTCAGTTTGAACGGCTGCGCGAACAGCTTCACATGAATTTTATCTACACAGAGACTTACTTTTTGGAAATTAGAGAACGAAATGATACGGATCGAATGGTCAGTAGAGACGTTTGAAAAAACGTCTAGATTAATGGTATTTCACTTATGACTGTTTTTCTACGAAAGTTGTATCGTTTTATTTTATATTCGCTGTCGTTCTTCACTTTACGTTGAAGAAGAGGATTTTATAAATATCACGTTCGTTTAGACGTTTTTTCAAACGTCTCTACCTACCAACTCAGAAAAATGCCCATCAATCTTATCAGCGATACCGTTACCAAACCTACGCCTGCCATGCTTGAATATATGTTCAAAGCGGAAGTAGGCGATGACGTATTTAAAGACGACCCGACCATTAATGCTTTGCAAGAAAAAGCGGCGAAAATGTTTGGTAAAGAAGCCGCGTTGTTTTGCCCGTCAGGAACGATGACCAATCAAATTGCCATCAATCTGCATACCCAACCGCTCGATGAAGTTATCTGCGACCATTATTCTCACGTTTATCAATATGAAACGGGCGGTCCCGCTTTTAATTCGGGTGTTTCTATGAATTTGCTACACGGTCAGAATGGTAAAATTACTGCCGAGCAAGTAACCGCTGCGGTGAAGCCGCGTTACGATTGGTTGCCGATTTCGCGTTTGGTAGTATTAGAAAATACGTGTAACAAAGGTGGTGGAAGTTATTATACCTTAGATGAAATTCAGCCCATTCGCGAGGTTTGTACCGAACGCGGATTAGCGTTGCATTTGGATGGTGCGCGTTTATTTAATGCGCTGGTAGAAACGGGCGAACGTACTGAAGATTATGGTAAAACCTTCGATAGTATCTCGATTTGTTTGTCCAAAGGATTGGGCGCGCCCGTCGGTTCTCTGCTGATTGGCGATGCCGATTTTATTGCGCGCGGACGGCGATTACGTAAAGTTTTGGGCGGTGGAATGAGACAAGCGGGCTATCTCGCAGCGGCAGGTATTTACGCCCTCGATCAGCACGTTGAGCGATTGAAAATTGATAATCAGCGTGCGCGTACGATCGGGAAATTATTAGAAACCTTACCATACGTGAGCGATGTGCGTCCCGTTCAAAGTAACATCTTAATTTTTGATGTAAAACCGCCTTATACGGCAGCTTCTTTTTTAGAAAAATTAGCAGAACACGATATTCTCGCCTCGCCATTTGGTCCGCAAACCGTTCGTTTTGTCACCCATTTGGACTTTACCGAAGGGATGATGGAAAAAGTGATGCAAGTATTGCCTAACATAGTGTAAAAGTGGTGTAAAGGTTGTACAAAAGTCGTTCAAAAGTTGTGACTTAACCACATTTGAACAACCATTACACCATATTTGAACAACTTTTAAAACCACTTTTATAATATGAATTCCGTAGCCAATTTAGAACCAAAACCCCTCTGGCAAAACTTTGCCGCTTTAAATGCCGTGCCGCGTCCTTCCAAAAAAGAAGAGCGTGTGATTGCGTTTGCTAAGCAATTTGGCGAAAGCCTCAATTTACCTACGCAGATAGATCACATCGGTAATGTGATTATTAAAAAACCTGCGACGAAAGGTATGGAAGATCGCGTGACGGTCGTGATGCAAAGCCATTTAGATATGGTACATCAGAAGAATGCTGATACTGATTTTGATTTCTTGACCGAAGGCATTAAAATGTTTGTGGAAGGGGATTGGGTGAAAGCTGAAGGGACAACACTCGGTGCAGATAATGGAATTGGTGTAGCTACAATTATGGCACTCTTGGCAAGTAAAGATATTCCGCATCCCCCACTGGAAGCTTTGTTCACCATTGATGAAGAAACAGGGATGACGGGCGCATTAGAGTTGAAAGGTGGTTTGTTGGATGGCAAAATTATGCTCAATTTAGATACGGAGGATGATAATGAATTGACGATTGGTTGCGCTGGCGGCATTGATATTACAGCAACAGGGGACTATGTGCAAGAAAAATTAGCAGGAGATTTTGTTGGCTACGAATTGCAAGTAAAAGGCTTATCGGGTGGACATTCAGGGATGGATATTCACAAAGGATTGGGCAATGCCAATAAGTTGATTAATCGCTTGTTGTACTCTGTAAGTAAAGAGTGTAAAGCAAGAATTGCTAGTATCGATGGCGGCGGATTGCGTAACGCGATCCCGCGCGAATCATTTTCCATTTTAGCCATTCCAACTGCGCAAAGTGCTGATTTTGAACAATTGATTCAAAAAGAAGCAGCGGTATTAAAATCAGAATATGCGACAACGGATGCTGATTTGGAAGTTGTTTTAAATAAAATTGCTACGCCAAAGCAAGTCATAAATTACGACTTCCAAAAAAATCTAATTCGCTCCATCTATGCTTGCCCCAATGGTATTTTCCGCATGTCGCCTGATATTGCCGATTTGGTGCAAACCTCTAATAATTTAGCCCGTGTCTTGGTAAAAGATGGTAACTATGAAATACTTTGCCTCACGCGTAGCTCAGTAGATAGCGAAAAAATGGACTTGGCAAGAGCGATTAATAGCACGTTTCGTCTAATTGGTGCGGACGTGAAGACGAGCGGCGAATATCCAGGTTGGACTCCACAACCGAAGTCGGATATTGTTGAAATTATGTCTAATTTATATCGTAAAATGTTCAAGGAAGAACCACACGTCAATGCTTGTCACGCCGGCTTAGAATGTGGTATTTTAGGAACAAATTATCCCGAAATGGAAATGATTTCCTTCGGTCCAAATATTCGCGGCGCACATTCACCTGATGAACGCGTGCAGATTAGTTCCGTACAGAAATTTTGGAAATTTACGTTGGAGACGCTGTTGGCGATACCGAAGGTGTAGTTAGTTGGTAGTCATGAGTTTGTAGTTGGTAGTTGCCTTCTTTACGTGTACGTTAGTAGTGCAACTATCAACTACGAACTAAAAACTACCAACTCACAATCCCTACTTCACTACCACATGTCCCATATTATTCGTACGATCGCACTCACGGAAGGTTTGGAAAGCATCCAAAGTAAGGATCACAACGGGTGTATAGCGGGTTTGGCTACTGATGTCCAATTTGATTTTGCCTGTATTTATTTCGCCTGGTGCAAGGACACTTTTGCCCGTTTTGACAAATTTTCCACCAATATTAATCGCTCCCCGCGATAACTTGGGCGTACCCGACATATAGGCTTTTACAGCGACATTATCACGTTCGTGCGCTTCTTTACCCATCAAAATTGCGCTTCCTTTGCCTATATTTTTAATTTGATATTCGACGGTGAGCCAGCGTTTGGATTGCTCTAATATTTTCACTTTTTCCAAAATCAGATCGGGACACATCGCTTTTTCGCGTTCGATTGCTTCAAAATCGGTATCCGAAACAGTCGTATTGGTAGAAAAACTAGTGCCTTTAATGCGTTTACTTTCTAGTTTTGGATTGTATTCGTATTGCGGTTTCTTATCTTCAATTTCTTCATTGTCAGCAGGTTGTGATTTGCGATCTTCTGCGACAGCAACGACCTCGGTTGGCTTTTTTTCAATGGGTTTTATTTCTTTCTCCTTTGGTTTTGCTTTGGGTACTAATACGACTGGAGCAGCTACGGGGGCAACTTCTTTTTTCTTAACTACTTCGCTCACTTGCACAGCAGCGTAAGCCGTTTTTAAATCGGCATCCTGATTATTAATATTGACTTTGATATAATCTAAACGGCTACTTGTGCCTACGGGGAGTTCTAATCTTTCACCTTGGAAAGCGGCGCGGATTTGATTGGCAAAAGGTGCGAGTTGATGTTGCGCTAAAGAGGGATCAAAATTCACCTCTAAAGTGGCATTCTTTTTTTTATCCATCGGCAAAGAAAGCCGTCCCGTATTATGCGCTATATAGGATATGCGCAGCCAATCGGATTTCTTTTGGTAAACACTTAAATCCGTTACAAAAATTCGATAGCCTTGATAGTTTTGCTGTGCTAGCAATGTCCCTACTATTCCGAAACAGCACCACAGCAGCAACCATTTTTTCATACAAAAATCGTTTGTTTTTTTCGATTAAGCTTTGGTACAGCTTCAAGCTGCGCCCGAACTTTGCAAAAACTCCGAATGGCAACTACCTACTAAAAACTACTAATTTAAGATTGCGGTAGCACAATTGGAGTGATGCCTTCGTTATCGCTCGAATGTTCGGCGATAATCTCCTGTATCGGTAGTTCAACGAAGAAGCTAGTGCCAATGTTGTCTTCGGTTTCGAAGTAGATTTTTCCTTCGGCTTGTTCAATGATATTTTTGGACATAGCCAAACCTAGACCCGTTCCTGAGCTTTTGGTCGTAAAGTTAAATAAGAATACTTTTTCGTGCATGTTTTTCGGAATACCCGAACCATTATCTTGTACTTGAATAACAACGTTTTCATCTTTGGTAGAAACATCAATATCAATAGTCCCAAAACGACCATCAGGAATTGCCTGAATCGCGTTTTTAATTAAATTATTAAATACCCGCTGCAATTGTTCGCGGTCAGCGAAAACCTGAAATTGTTCGTCTGGAATATTTAAACTCACCCGAAAATCAGGTCGTTCTTCTTGACTAAAAATTTGATGTACTTTATGAATTAAGTCATTTAAATTGATGGTTTCATTCTTTGCGCGTGGCATTTTAGCGAAGTTGGAAAACTCCGTTGCGATATTGGTCAACGTATCAATTTGTTCAATCAAACTATCCGTCATGCGATTGAAACTATTGATCGCTGCATCAGGATCTTGCTTATATTTCATCTTAAAAAACTCGATCTGCAAGCGCATCGGAGTCATGGGATTTTTAATTTCATGTGCGACTTGCTTTGCCATTTCGCGCCAAGCGAGATCGCGTTCTGTATCGGCGAGTTTTTTGGCACTTTCCACCGTCTTATCAATCATTTGATTAAACTGACCGACGAGTTGTCCAATTTCGTCTTGATGTTCATATTCCAATTTTTCCGTATTGGATTCCAGTTCAAAATTGCGCATTCGCTCTCCAATTTTAGCAATTGGTAAAGTGATTCTACTGGCAATACCCGTTGCGAGCATACCCGCAATTACAAAAATCAAAACATAAACATTTAGCAGCGTTCCCATGAAATCTGATACGTCACTATTCAGTTTTCGCTGTTTGGAGTAGTAGGGCAATCCGACATAAGCTAGCGTATTCCCTGGTGGATTTTGTAAGGGAACGTAGGCAGCTTTATAACTTAAATCGCCTACACTTTCTTCAAAAACGACCTTTCCTTGTTTTTGAACTGCCAATCCGTGTAGCGCCAATGGATTCATCTTGGAGGCAATGATTCCTTTTTTGAAAATATCGTCTTCAGAAGATTTCAATAGTGAGCCATCGGGACGATAAATATTGAGATCCATGCGATGAATTTCCGAAAAGGCTTCTAGCATCTTTGGAATCTCGCTTAGTTGCAAAGTATCTTGATTGCGGTTGCTTAACTCTGCTCCTGCGTGGGTCAGCACGGAGCGAAGTTTGCGTTCCAAGCGATTCTCATGGTAGGTTTCAGAAGACGTTTTGAAATAGTAAACGGTCACCAAAGCAATACCTAAAAATGAACCGACAATCAAAGTGAAAGTAGAGAGTTGAATCGTATTGCGCAGCGACGGGCGCGTAAATTTAAACTTGGTGGCATTCGGCAACGCATTGGTGACGCTATTAATCAATATTAACACCAATAGCGCGACGATCAACAAGATAAAAAGATAGGAAAACAGTGATCCTATTTTAATAATTCCTCCCAGTTCCTTTCCGATCATTACCACAGTTCCATTCGGATCGTGATAGACAATTTCGCTACGTTGATGACTCGGATAATTAATAGTAGTTCCAATCGGAGGCACTTTATTTTCGTCTAGTTTAATGTCGTATGCTCGGTTATTATAATCGACTAATTCCTTGCGTCGATAGATGGCGTAATCGTAAATATTGAGATTTGCGAGGTTTTTATATTGAAAATCAAGCAATAACTCCGTGTAAACCTTAGAGGGTTCTCGTCGTTTACGCTTAAATTCCATCAATAATACTCGGTCATCATAGCCGTTATCCACTAAATTGATGGGTAGAACATAAGCCAGTTCATTTTCTTCTTCATCAATAATAAACTCCAGATTTTCGTACCGAGTAGGTTTAATCAAGCTATCCGCGCGGGCTTCTCTGAGGTTATCAATAACGACTTTTTCAGGTTGTTTATCAATGATCGACAACTCTGAATTCACATCATAGTAGTAGTATTTGTAATTATAATTATTAAATAAATAATTGTCGCGGGTATAATAATTATCGACGATGCGATCGAATCCTTTTTTATTAAAATCAAATTGTAATGGAGCCTTTGCTATTCCATACAGTGCGCTATCTTGTTTTAAATAGTGCCTTAGTTGTGCGATGCCTTCTTCTGCGAAGCTATCTTGCCAGATCGCCAATTCTTTTGCATAAGCAGTTTGGGTTTCAATATCTTTTTTATTGTTGTAAACACGTAGCAAAGCAGTTGCATAAACAGCAAAAACTACTAACCATACGCCCCACCACACATTTTTTTGTTTACTAGCAAAGGTGAATAAATCAAAGGTGATGTAATATAAGAACGCTGATAAAGCGAAAATAGAAGGTGGAAAATAAAGCTCTTTGGCGGACAAGAGGGGTAATGCCAATAGCATAGCAAATAGAAAACCAGTCACTCGCTGTGGGAAGGTTAATTCTAATTTTTGGATCGCCAGCATCATCCGATGCGTAAATAGAAATAACGCAAATAAGAGTAACAAAACCCCAATTAACGCCAAGACGCTATAGGTCGTCATCTTAAATACATTATCAAAATTGAACGTAATTCCTGACTCAATGACTAAACTTTTAAATACCCCCGTTACCATCACTAACCCCAAGATGATAGAGAAAAAGTTGAGTACTGCCAAGCCATATCGCCACGGTTTACCCATATTTACGATCCGATTTACGGTAAACTCGCGGTAAAAAAAGACCATCATCCACAGCAGCAAAATGATATTAATCAGCAAGTCTCCTAACGAACTATTGAGTACGGGCGTTTCAAAGGTGCGCGCAAAGAGGTGTAAATCGCTAAAGGTGCTGGTTACATCAAATTTGATGGTCAAAAAGCGGGTGACAAAGACCATAGCAATCAAAAAAGCAGCGCCTACCCAGAGACGTGTTTTCTGTGAGATGATTTTTGAAATATCATTAACCAACATGCCAATACAAAAGAAACCAATCAGGTATAAAACGAGTAAAGTCAGTTGTTGACTTTTGTCCTTGATATTGGGAGGTGCTTTGAGGTAGCATAGGATAGAACCATCGTTGCGAGTGATGCTATAATCGGTCGAATTCGTTGGTGAAGTAAGCGTTACAGATTGTGGGATATTCTTATTTTGTACAAATTCATTTTGCAAATAATCACTCTGTAAAATATAATTATATTTGATGGGAATAGTGATGGTTACGGTTTGCATCACGCTATCAGACGCAGAATAATTGCGTTGCAATACTTCATAAAAGCCATTATTTAATGCTACAAAATGCGGCTTACTTTGGTAATTGCGAATTTGGGTAAGTTGTTCTAGTTCGAGATCAACTTTATTGTTGTTCCATAAGACTAAAGAGTCATTTTCATGAAATAGAACCGTATAAGGTTTAAGCGCTAGTCGCTCTAATTCATTAATATATTGTTGATCGGAATCCGAAAGTACCGCTTCTGTTTCATCTGCAGTTGAATCAGCTAGCAATAGGGATTGCTGAAATTGATACTGGATAAAATCGTTATTTGCAAAGAGGTTGCTTGCCTCTGCTTCCTGTTCGTGAAGGTAGTTCTCAATTTGCAGCTTGTAGTTGGCAAGATTAGTCGAATTTTGGACAAAGTTGTCAAAAATCAACGCTGCTGCGAAAAAGAAGACGGTCAACCCGAGGGTGATATATTGTCGCCTTTGCATGAAGTGCTTGGTTTATAGTTTTGTTGCTGTTTTGAATAGTCGGCTTTTCATTAGAAAAAGACGATCATTTAAAACTAGCAAACCTATTTTATCTCAAAGTAGAAGGAAGAAGTATTTCTTCTGAATATTATTAATAAAAATTAATATATGTTTTTGATCAAAAGTTAATCCACAAATTGTTAATAAATTTAACATTTACTGATGCTTCGTAATTATCAAAGATAGTAAATCACAATAATGTTACGAGATAATCAAACTATTGAATCACAAGTGTTTGTAAATTAGAAAATAATATAATTTATTTTTTATAAATCATTATCCCCCCCCCCTGCAAAAGCCTAATTATTTATAAATGTTAAAACGGATTTTTCTACCACAATCGGGATTAAATTATCTCCTTGCACTGATTTTCTTGCTCTTAACTGGCGTGTTGGGATTTCAGTTGGTGCGTACGCAATTTGAACCTTTACTATTGACCTATGGGGTGTTCTTCGCGCTATATCTATACGTTTACGTCCAAAAACAATCATCTAGCGCTGTTTATTTCTTCGTAATGGTAGCGATTTTGTTGCGTTTTTTGCTCGTTTTTTCCTTTCCTAACCTGTCAGATGACGTTTATCGCTTTATTTGGGATGGTCGTTTGCTGGTTAATGGGATAAATCCCTTTGATCATTTGCCCGCTTATTACATCGAAAATGGTATTTCCATAGCTGGAATTGACGAAAGTTTATTTCAATTATTGAACTCGCCCGAATACTTCACCATCTATCCGCCCGTTGCGCAACTCAATTTTTTGATTGCAAATTGGCTGTTTCCAAATAGTATCTATGGTGCAACCGTTATGATGAAATTACAACTTTTCCTATTTGAAATTGGCGCAATTTATTTGATGATTCAGTTATTAAAACACTTTCAATTACCATCAAAAAACGTACTACTCTATGCACTCAATCCACTGATTATTCTTGAAGTTACTGGTAATTTACATTTTGAAGGCGCGATGATTTGCTTCTTGTTGTTGGCGATTTATTTATTAATTAAAAATAAGTGGCTATGGTCGGCAGTTGCTTTTGCATTAAGTATAGCAGCGAAGCTATTGCCATTGATGTTTTTGCCTTTTTTGATTAAGCGACTAGGATGGAGGAGGAGTTTTAGTTATTTTGTAGTCATTGGCGGCGTACTATTGCTTTTATTTATTCCGCTATTCAGTGGAACGTTCTTCAATAATTTTGGCGCAAGCCTCAATCTATATTTTCAAAAATTTGAATTCAATGCAAGTATCTATTACGCGCTGCGTTGGGTAGGTTATCAATGGACAGGTTACAATATTATTCAGGAACTGGGACCTTCGTTAGCAGTGGGGACATTGACTGGCATTTTAGCGATGGCATTTTTTGAAAAAAAGAAAAAACAAAAGCTAGGTGATACATTAAAGATATCACCTAGCTTAGTAGATTATTGGCAGCCACTATTCGCAAAAATGCTTTTTGCGATTACCCTTTATCTTTCATTCACTACTATCGTTCATCCTTGGTACGTCGCGCTGCCACTGGCACTTTGTATGTTTACGAATTATCGCTTTCCTATTTTGTGGTCGGCATTTATTTTCTTGACTTACATCAATTACAGCTATCCCGTTTATCAGGAAAATCTTATGGTTGTTGCGATAGAATATATAGCGGTTTTCAGCTATGCCTTTTACGAAATATTTAGGTCAAAAGAGCAGCTGTCCACCGTACACTGTTAACCATCTACCGTCCTCAATTCTCTGTTACTTAAACTTAAAACAATCTTCTTTTACAATCGATACATAGTGATCTGCTTCTTCAATCAATATTGAAGCCGTAGTCCGTTTTACTGCGGCAATCTCTACTCGCACACCGCGTGACTTCATGTAGCGCACCAATTCTACATAATCAGAATCACCAGACAGAATAATAATCGTATCTACTTTATCTGCAATTTGGGTCGCAAAAATAGTCAATGGAATATCGGCAGATTTATGACAAGGAACAACGGAACCGTGGTAGTGATTCAACAAACGTTCGGCAAGTTTCTCAGAAATATTTAGCCCTTCGCGGAAATAAATCAAGCGATTCAGCCCTCGATTTTGCAATAATTTTGGGATGATTTTATCAAAATCCAGCATTGCCTTTTTAGTGCGCAGCATGGTATGGATACTCTTCTCAATATTGTTGCCATCAATCAGAATCGCTACGGATTGGTGAATTCTGATATTGGGTCCGTTCTCCGTAGGATCGACCGCAGCGTGGGTTGTAGTGACACTACGATTAACGTTTTTACTGGTTTTCACAACTGGCGATTTACTACTTGAGCTAGTCTTATTTGTTGACTTACTAGTACTGGTAGATTTTGCAGCAGGAGACTTTGTCGTAGGAGTAGATTTTTTATTGGACTTACTCGTGTTGCTGGTACGTGACTTGCGTGGAGCAGGTTTGTTTATTTCTGGTTTACTACTACTTTCTTTCTTCGGCTCCTCTGTTTTTGGCTTGCTTCTTCCACGTGGTGTTCGCGTATTGCTATTGTCGCTACCACTCTCTTTACGCGTATTGCGTCCACGGTTACTATTCCGTCGGGTGGTAGAACGGTTGGCTGGACGTTTAGGCTCTTCGGGAGCAGCTGGTTTATCCGTCTCCTCTTCATTTACTTCAATAATCTTTACTGGAGTGCGCCCGGTAGAGCGGCTAAAACCAGTATTGCGGCGTAAATCTTTTGCTACTTTCTCATAGTCTTTCGCCACTTTTTTTGGCAGTTCAATTGGAGGTATTTCTTCTTTTTTCTTATCGTTATTTGCCATTTATTATTTTATTATCTTTTAGCTGTCAATTAGTTGTTTTTTAGTATTGATGAAAAACAAACATTCCATTTCACTTAGAACATTTATTTCATTTGTATCCCTTAAATAGGAGAATTGATTAAATAATCAATATCATACAAACGGAAGCGGTATCAGAATGTTCGATTTTGAACAAATTTCTAGTCGCTATCCTTATTAGTCTTAAATAGTTGTTGGTTAGACGATAGTCAACCATCTTTGTGCAAATTTTATAACGATAACTATATGAAATATCGCCTAGACGACGACTCCAAAACGGACAAAAACGCTGCACAAGTATACATTGACGAGACTTCGGCACTGTATGGCAAAATTAATAAAATGCTGGAGTTAAATCCTGCTGACCCCATTTTAGTTAGTATTTATAAACTATTCATGCGGTTGATTTTTGTGCTCTTTTGCATTGCTTTATCGCCTTTTGTACTGGTTGGTTTATTTCTAGCCGTAATTGTTGTAGCATGAGTCTCAACCGTTCAGATTGGATTTATCTACTCTTGCTAGCAGCAGCTACCGACACTATTATTCTCCACCAAATAGCACAACGAATTTTAGAATGGCAGTTACCATTTTTGGATAGTTATCTCGATCCGTTTTGTTGTATTCCGTTCCTATTATGTGGATTTGTGTTGGAACGAAGGTGGTTATTCAAAATTAAGCATTTTCGGCTTTCCTTATTCGATATTGCAATCTTAACAGCTGGATTGAGTCTTTTATTTGAAATTGGCTTTCCTTATTTTTTTCCTGATTTCGTGTTTGATGTGTATGATTTTGTGGCTTATGCAGTGGGAGCGGGGGTGTTTTATGCAGTAAGTGAATTTGCTGATACGCCTATAAAAACATAAAAAATCACACCTCCTTCAATTTCCATTTTCCCCTGCGGAAAGCTAAAATACAAATCACCGCCAAAGCCGTCTCCGCTATCGCAATGGCAATACAAACGCCTGCCAATTCCCACCCAAAATGTACGGCAAATAAATAACCTAAAGGAATTTCTATTAGCCAAAAACAAACGAAATTAATCATCATTGGCGTATAAGTATCACCCGCACCGTTGAATGCCTGTCCGATCACCATGCCATAAGCATAGCAAATATAGCTGACACTAAGAATTCGTAGGGTCAAAATACCTGCTGCAATAACGTCAGCTTCCGTAGTAAAAAAGCCAACTAAACTTGGGGCAAAAGCGAAAAAAATAATCCCAACTACCAGCAGAAAAAGCATATTAAAAAACGCCGCTCGCCAGACGGAAGTTTCGGCGCGATCAGACTGCTTGGCGCCTAAATTTTGCCCGACTAAAGTGGAGGCGGCATTAGATAAACCCCAAGAAGGTAGAACCGTAAAAATAATCAACCGAATCGCAATCGTATAACCTGCCACTGCCTCACTTCCAAAGCGCGCAATAATTCGAATCATAATAATCCAACTCGCGGAAGCGATTAAAAACTGAAAAGTACTACCAATCGCTAAGTTGATAATCCGTTGAATATAATCCCAGCGAATACGCAGATTTTGCGTCGTAACTTTAATAATACTACTTCCACCAAAGAGGATAAATAACTGAAAAGCTACGCCTACACCGCGCCCAATATTGGTCGCCATTGCTGCGCCTGTGATACCAAACGCAGGAATCGGTCCCCACCCAAAAATAAGCAATGGATCGAGGATAATATTCAATCCATTCGCAATCCATAATGACCACATCGCTAAAGATGCATCACCAGCCCCACGAAAAATGCCGTTTAATAAAAATAGTAAAACGATGACAATATTTCCACCTAGCATCCAACGGGTATAGCCTACACCTGATGCGATCAGCGATTCTGTTCCCCCCATTAGCCGTAAAATATCTTCGGCAAAAATGACTCCTGCAACTCCAATTAATACGGAGATAAAGCCACCTACAAAGATGGCTTGGACTGCTACCGTAGCTGCATCTGCTGGTTTATTTTCGCCAATTCGCCGTGCGACCATTGCCGTAGCTGCCGCACTCAAACCAATCGCAATGGAGTAAACCAAAGTCACTACCGATTCCGTCAAACCAACGGTTGCGACGGCATCTATTCCAATTTGCGCCACGAAATAAACATCCACTACCGCGAATAACGACTCCATTACCATTTCCAAAATCATTGGAATGGCAAGCAGCACAATCGCGCGATTGATACTACCCGAAGTGAAGTTCTTTTCGTCGCCTTTGATGGCGGTGATAAAGGTTTCGATAATGTTCATTAAAAAACGGATGGCTAGCTTGATTAATGACTAGAAGTACATTCAAACTAGTAGGCACTCTTTTTTATTCTGCAAAGGTGAGTAAATATTTCGGTAGAAAGGACAAAACAATGGGGGTAGAGGTTGCGAATTGACCAACCTAAATTAGGATAAAAATAGTTCCGATAAATTAATGTTCGGAGGAGAAAGTTTATTTTTAAAACAAAGAAAAATGGTGCAACTTTGCGATATAAAATAGTTTGATATTTGTTTGAAAATAGTTTGAGGTTGTTCGATAATAGAACAATCAACAGACAACTTCAACCAACTGTCAAACGATTTCAAACAACCTTCAAACTATACTTTTCCTATGAAAGCTTTTGATAAAATTTGGAAAATGATTGGGTTGCGGTATAAATCGCACCCGTGGCATGGCATCGATATTGGCAAAAGAGCGCCCGAAATTGTAACTTCTTTCATTGAAGTTATTCCTTCGGATACGGTAAAATACGAAGTAGATAAAACGACGGGTTATTTAAAAATTGACCGTCCGCAGAAATTTTCTAATATTGTTCCTGCGCTCTATGGCTTTGTGCCGCAGACCTACTGCAAAGCCAATGTTGCCGAATATTGTATGGAAAAAACGGGGCGCAAAGATATCGTCGGTGATGATGATCCGTTGGATATTTGTGTATTGACCGAACGCGAAGTAACGCACGGTAATATTATCGTCCACGCGATTCCGATTGGTGGATTCCGCATGATTGATGACGGCGAAGCAGATGATAAAATTATTGCAGTATTGAAAAGTGATGATGTTTATGGTGAGTGGAATGACATCGCTGATATTCCTCACACTATCTTGAATCGTTTACAGCATTACTTTCTGACGTATAAACAATTGCCAGGTGAAAAGCCAAAGTGCGAAATCACGGACGTTTACGGACGCGAAGAAGCCTTGGAAGTGATTCGTCGGAGCCAGAAAGATTATGATTTGAAATATGGCGGCTTGGAAGAGGCGATGACGCAGACACTATTGGAAGCACTGTCGCACGAGCAACGCCGACAGGATATCTTGAATGAGTTGTAAGTTGGTAGTTTTTAGCTGGTAGTTGCTCTTTTTATTTGGACAACTACCAGCTGAAAACGATTTGATTTTGTGAATTTTATAATTCAATTCTGTGCACTCCGCTTAATTTTTTCGTCAGAAAATATCCTCTGTGAGCTAAAACCCTCCGCGCCTCCATCCCTCCGCGTTTAATACATTCTGTCGCTCACGTAAAAAGTGTAAATACCAACTCCTCCCTACCTCGGTTCCTGTCCTAAAATAATACTAAACTTTCCATAGCCACCTTTACTGCCTTCAGGCAAATTTTTATCAAAACCCCAACCATAATCAAAGCCCAGCGTACCAAACATAGGTAAGAAAACACGCAAACCAAGCCCTGCCGACCGCTGCAAATCAAATGGCTGATAGTCCTTCCAACCGCTAAATGCATTACCCGCTTCCAGAAAGCCGATACCATACGCCAACATGCCATCCCGCTTCAAAAATGGATAGCGCAATTCCGCCGTTATTTTCTGAAACATCGCCGTTGCCGTTACTTGGTCATCAATCAAATTATTCTCCAAATCTTCTACTTCGTAGCCACGCAAAGCGATAATATCTGTTCCTTGAAAGCCCACGCCTTGCCCCGTAAATCCATCGCCACCCAGTTGGAAACGCTCAAAAGGCGAAGTACCTAAAGTAGAATTATAACTACCTAAATAGCCGATTTTAAAAGCGGCTTTAAATACCAAATCGCCTACGATGGATTTGTAATATTCTGTTTCAAATTGCCATTTGTGGTATTCCAATAATTTATATTGCTCTGCAATCGTCTGATTTTCAGTAGGTTCGTCATTTTTATTAAAAAGAGAATAAGGAGGCGTTAGTTTTAAAGTCAGCGCAAATCGCCAGCCACTCGTCGGAAAAAGGGGATGATTTAAAGTAGAACGCGCGATTTGTTGGGTGATATTAAAATTATAAAAATCACCGTCGGTGACAATCGTGCCGTCATCTAAACGGAATAGACCATTTTGCCAATTGCTCAGGTTATAATGCGTAAAATTTAAACTCGCTGAATATGTAAAGTAGTCATCGGGAAATCGCAAACGCGTACCATAACGCAGACTCGCGCCCGTTAGACGTAGTTGTTCTGTACCAAATTCTTCGTCTTCATTCAAATAGCGATTGTGATAAACGGCAGCGGTGAGCGCGTTCGGTTTTTTGCCACCTAACCATGGCTCCGTAAACGAGAAATTATAAGATTGATAAGCCGCACCATTACTTTGCACACGGAAAGAAAGTTGCTGTCCATCGCCACGCGGAAGCCCTTGCCATTCACGAAAACGGAATAACTTTTTAAGTGAAAAATTATTCATCGAAACACCGACTGTTCCCGTTACACCAATATCTGAACCGCCCCAGCCACCCGCTAATTCCAGTTTGTCGCCTTGCTTTTCTTCGACGGAATATTCGATATCTACCGTTCCGCGTTCGGGATTCACTTGCGTATCAACGCCTAATTTTTCGGGATTGAAATAACCGAGATTCATCAATTCTCGTTGCGAACGAATAATCGCATCGCGGCTAAACTGTTCGCCTGGCTGTGTCCGTAGTTCACGACGAATAACGGCTTCGTCGGTGACTTGGTTGCCTGAAATCGTTACCTTATCGATCGTTGCAATTGTGCCTTCTTGCAAGCGAATTTCTAAATCAATTACATTTCCGCGCAACGCTTCTTCTACTACTTCTATCTGAAAAAATAGATGCCCTGCGTCTAAGTAAAGAGAGGAGATATCGGTGCCGTCATCGCTGTAATTCAATCGCTCGTTCAGCAGCATCGGATTATAAATATCGCCCGTTTGAATATCCAAATTACGACTCAATTGTGCATCTGAATATTTGGAATTGCCATGCCAATTTATTTTACCAAAAAAATATTGTTGCCCTTCTTCGATGGTTAATTTGATGATTAAATGTCCTTCGGCATTGCGTTCGATTTGCTCATTATTAATCACAGCATCGCGGTAGCCGTGGCGGTGATAAAGAGCGACTAAAGCGCGTTTATCGGTTTCCCATAATTCGGGAATAAATTTGGAAGTAGCGAGTAACTTATTTTGTTCTTTCGTATTAGAAATGGCTTTTTTCAACTGCTTTTCAGTAAGTTGTTGATGACCAACAATTTGAATTTGATGAACTTTAGTGCGTTCTTTTTTATCAATCTGAATCGCTAGCTTTATTTTCTTATCTGATTCATTATCAGTGGTTTGTGAAATATTTATTGTTGCGTCGAAATAGCCTTTTTCAATATAAAAATCACGAATTTCGTTTTCTACTTGCTGCAATTTATGCGCAGTCAGCACGCTACCATCTTTAATGATTTGGCGAATGCTTTGATCCAACATTTCGGCATCTACTTTTTTTACTCCGCTGATAGTATGACCAAAATAACGCGTTTGCTCCTCTACTAAGATTTCTAAAAAAACGACTTCCTTCACGGTTTTAGCTACGCTAATTTGCACGTCCGTGAAGAGTTGTAATTGCCACAATTTCTTAATCGCCTGATTGGTCGCTTCGCT
Organism: Saprospiraceae bacterium; assembly: GCA_045106545.1. GTDB lineage: Bacteria > Bacteroidota > Bacteroidia > Chitinophagales > Saprospiraceae > JBGCES01. The sequence continues at coordinate 18,128 of JBGCES010000009.1, read as the reverse complement.
CGGAATACGGATTTTGTCACCTACTTCCAAACCACTAATGGTTACAATTGCTTTCGCATCGCTATGTTCCGCACCAATGACCTTAATACCGCCGATTTCATAATCGGTAGGTTCGGATAAATCGACTAATTGTTGCGCCTCAGCGTTAACAAAAGAGCAAAGGAAGGCTAGGAGTAGCCATGACAAATGATGGTACATATTTGAATGATGAACTATGAATATTGAATGATAAATTACGGAATTAGATATGCCGCAAAGGAGAATTAGTAGCGAATAATAGAAAGAGAGATTAGAAAGGTAGAAAGTTGGTTGAGGTGAAAATTTTTAAAATAGGCGAACTTGTCCATTCTTCCGAAAATATTCCAAACTCAAAAAAGTAGATTGCTCGTTCGCGGGTAAGTTTTTATAAAAATCAAATGGCTGAAAAATGACTTCCTTCGTTTCTACATTATCTGCTTGTGGCGTTCCGCGCCAATTGTTACTATAAAATTCGATGGTGAAATATTGCACTTCATCGCCATTAGGGTAAATGACGGTTTCTTGCTGTGGATGCGTGGCGATGCCGATGACTTGTAAGTCGAGGAGTTCTATATTTACTTCTTCTTGCACTTCACGGCGAATACATGCTTCAATCGTTTCATTTTGTTCAAAACCACCTGCGGGAATACCCCATTTTCCATTGTCAATGCGACGAATAAAAAGAACTTCGCCTTGTTCGTTTTCAATGATGATGCGCGCGGCAGGATAAATAATGCGGCGATTGCCGATGAGTTGACGGAGTTGTTGGAGATAGCTGGGCATGATTTATAATTGTGAAACTAAGTTCTGATGCCAACTATTATAAGCCGTTTGATATTCTACTTTATTTGCTTGCGGCACATAACTTTTTAAAATCGTTAATCCTTCCATCGCTTCCGCTAAATCCATATATCCACCCGTTGCAACTCCCGCAGCTTTTGCTGCACCAACTGCCCCCGTCGTTTCAATCACATCAATCCGCGTATTCATCAAAGTCGCAATCGTATTGGCAAAAACGGGCGATTGAAACAGATTGTCATTACCCACGCGCATCACGGAAACGTCCATGCCCATGTCGCCTAAAATTTCCATGCCATAGACAAATGCAAAGGCAATTCCTTCTAATGCCGCACGGAATATATGCGCTCGCGAGTGGCGATTGAATTGTAAATTAATAATCTGCGAACCAATATTTTTATTACACAACATCCGTTCTGCACCGTTGCCGAAAGGTAACATTTGTAAACCATCTGCTCCAATGGGAATTTGTGCAATTTGCTGTTCCATTTCGCTGTAACTTAGACCGCTTTCCGCGATATTTTTCTTAATCCAAGCGTATTGACTACCCGCGCCATTGATACATAATAAAATTCCAACTCGTTGATTATCAGTTGAATAATTAACGTGCGCAAAGCCATTTACACGTGATTGGGCATCAAAAACTGGTTTGTCCACTACGCCATAAACCACGCCTGATGTGCCGCCCGTTGCCGCTACTTCGCCCGCTTCTAGTACGTTTAAGCAAAGCGCATTATTAGGCTGATCGCCGGCGCGATAAGCCACTGAAATACCTGCGCTCAAACCTGTTTCCACCGCAGCAGTTGTCGTGACTTTCCCTTGTTGTGAACAAGTTGGGACAATTGCTGGAATGACTTTTTTATCAAAATCAAATTCTTCTAAAATCAAGTCTGAAACTTGTTGATTTTTAAAATCCCAGAAAATGCCTTCTGATAATCCTGAAACGGTGGTCATGACTTCGCCCGTCAATTTCATAGCAATGTAATCTCCCGGTAGCATGATTTTATCAATCTGCGCATAAATTTCAGGCTCATTTTCTTTGACCCATTTTAATTTAGCAGCAGTGAAATTACCTGGGGAATTGAGGTGATGGGCGAGCGATTTTTCGTGTCCGATATGATTAAAAGCTGCTTCGCCAATTTCTACCGCGCGACTATCACACCAAATAATGGAAGGACGTAGCACTTGCTGATTTTTATCGATCACGACTAAACCATGCATTTGGTAAGCAATGCCAATGCCTTGAATATCAGTAGATTGGATGTTGTTTTCGGTAAGAAGCTGTTGCGTAGCAAGGCAGACATTTTTCCACCACATTGCTGGATCTTGCTCTGCCCAACCGACCTGCGCGGCGTGCATTTCCATTTCCGTCGTTGGCGATTGCACGACGGCAATCGTTTTGCGCGTTGCCGTTTCAACTAATGCCGCCTTGATGGAAGAACTGCCAATGTCGAGACCGAGTAAGTACATGGATAAAAATGGTTTGAAAGTGGTGTAAATGTGGTTCGGAAGAGGTTTGAAAGTTGTTCGAAGTGGTTTGATGATTGTAATCTTGGTGCTAAACTATGAAATCAATTTTTCTAAATCCAATTACGCAGAAGCCACGAAAGAAGTGCGACTACCAACTAAAAACTCCAAACTACCAACTTCTAAAAGCTCCCCCTCATCTCCTTCACATCCTCGGTGATGTTTACTGGACGATTGATACTTTCTTGCAAAGAAATAAACGTTTCGGTGCGCTGAATACCCGCGATATTTTGAATTTTATCGTGCAGAACATCGCGTAAGTGATTCGTATCGCGGCAAATTAATTTTGCGAAAATGCTATAAACACCCGTCGTATAATGAGCGCTCACGATTTCAGGAATCTGATCTAGTCCATCAATCACTTCTTCGTAGAGCGAACTTTTATTCAAATAGATACCGAGAAACGCACAAATATCGTAGCCCAATTTTTCGTGATCGATCGTCAAATTAGAACCTTGCACTACGCCACTATCAATCAATTTTTTCATGCGCACATGCACCGTACCGCCCGATACGTGAATTTTCTTCGCAATATCAGTATATGGCGTTTTCGCATCTTCCATTAGCAAAGCAAGAATTTGCTTATCAATGTCGTCAATATCAATAGGTCGATTCATAATAAGTGCAATGATTGAATTAATGAATAGGTACTAATCCATATTTTAGACGAATTATTGGTCGGAAATCTCCGTGGGAACGAGTTCAAATTTAAAGTTACTATTACGAATGCTCGTAGATAGTACTAAAAGTGTATCCGAAATGCTTTCAATTTTATAATCTGCATCAATCTGTGTTCCCCGTTGTAAAATTTGCTGTTCTTTTAGTTCGTAAGTTCCCGTTTCGGTCGCACCAGCTAAATTGGTTTGTAACGTACCTTCGGCAGTAAAATCAAAATATAATTGATCCAACGATTCGGTGATGCGCCCGTTGCGACTGGCTTCGCGGATTTCCCAGCGTTTAGATAATTGATCGGTCAAAGTCGTATCTGCGCTTTCTGTGCCACAGGCGGTTATGCCGAATAAAGCGAGTAATATAAAAGCATAATGCAGTGATTTCATTCGTATAGATTGATTGTTATTTAAAATGGCGAGTTATCGTTTTTATAAACTAAAATGACAATTGCTGTAAAGGTATTTATCAACTATTGCTGAGGCAAAAGTACGATTAAATTTTTAACGAAAATGCTCACACGAAGTTTTATCAGCGGATTGTAAAACTATGGAAACTAATTATCCATCTGGTTGTTTGTACAACTGTCTTTTACCAATAATTTCACCAAAAATTATTTCGTCACTACAAATGTCCGAACAACCCAAGAAAAATAATAAGATTGATTTTTACCTCCTCCAGCGGGTATTAGGATTAGCAAAACCGTACCAAAAGATTTTTGCTACTGCGGGAATTTTGGCGGTCGTACTTGCGCCACTTGCTGTTTTACGACCCAAGATCGTCCAAATCATGGTGGACGATTATATTTTTAATTTCGATTTGAGTGGGTTGTCAATGATGGCAATGATTCTAGCTGGCGTATTGGTCGTCGAGTCACTTTTGCGTTACTTTTTTATTTATTCTACGGCTTGGTTGGGGCAGTCTGTGATCCGTGATCTACGCGTGCGCGTATTTCAACACATCACAAGTTTGAAGTTGAAATATTTTGATAAAACACCCATCGGAACATCTACAACGCGGACAATTAGTGATATTGAAACGATAAATACGGTTTTTTCGCAAGGTGCGATTACGATTATAGCCGATATTTTCACCTTGGTTGCTGTATTGGCGATGATGTTTTGGACGAGTTGGCGATTGACCTTGGTTTGCTTGACGACAATGCCATTTTTAATTATGGCAACTTATATTTTTAAAGAAAAAGTAAAAGCCGCTTTCCAGATTGTACGGACGCAAGTTTCTAAGAAAAATGCCTTTTTGCAAGAGCGGATTACGGGGATGCGTATTGTGCAAATTTTCAATGCCGAAAAGCAAGAAGCGCGTAAATTTAGAACAATTAATCGCGAATACACGCAAGCGAATTTAGATTCGATTTTTTATTATGCAATCTTCTTTCCCGTCGTAGATATTATCTCGGCGGCATCTTTAGGATTGATGATTTGGTGGGGCGCAGGTGGCGTGATTGGAGGAGAGGTAACGCTGGGTGCGCTAGTCGCTTTCCCTATTTATTTGTCGATGTTATTCCGCCCGATTCGGATGATGGCGGATCGTTTCAATACGCTCCAAATGGGTTTGGTAGCGGCGGAACGGGTATTTAACTTACTCGATTTAGATACAAAAATCAAAAACGAAGGCACGTTTAAACCCGAAAAACTGAGAGGAGAAATTGAGTTTAAAAACGTCAAATTCGCCTATACCGCTAAGGATTGGGTACTCAAAGACATCTCGTTTAAAATCAATGCTGGTGAAACGCTGGCTATCGTCGGCGGTACAGGAAGCGGTAAAACGACGATTATTAATATCCTCAATCGCTTTTACGAAACGCAGCAAGGCGAGATTTTAATTGATCAAAAGAATATCCGTGACTTTGACCTCGATCGCCTCCGCGAACGCATGGCGATTGTATTGCAAGATGTCTTTTTATTTTCGGGTTCGGTTTTAGAAAATATTACGCTACGCGATGATAGCTATAACCGTGAAGAAGTAATTGCTGCTTCTAAATTGATCGGCGCACACGAATTTATCGAAAAACTCCCTGGCGGCTATGATTATCAAGTTATGGAACGCGGCGCGACCCTTTCGATGGGACAACGTCAGCTAATTTCCTTCGTTCGCGCACTCGTTTTCAATCCCGATATTTTAATTTTGGATGAAGCCACCTCTTCCATCGATCCCGAAACGGAGTCCGTCATTCAGTACGCCATCGAAAAATTAATCGCCAAACGTACCTCCATCATCATCGCCCACCGCCTTTCCACCATTCGCCATGCGGATAACATTTTAGTATTGAGTAAAGGAGAAGTACAGGAGTTTGGTTCGCATGAAGAGCTATTGCAAATTGAAGATGGGCATTATAAGCAGTTGTATGAAATGCAGTTTTTGCAGGTGGCGGAGTGAGTATAAATATGTTGAGTAGATTTAAGTGGCGAGCAATAAAAATTTATTGCTCGCCATTTTTGTATAAAAAACATTGTTTTTGGCGAGTAATAGCATTTTATTACTCGCCAAAATCATTTATGATATTTTGTATAAAATACAGTTTTTGTAAGTAGTTGAGCAGGTAATTCTGCAACGCAAATTATCAATTTTACGTTCCTTTCAACTTCTTTCCTATCTTAGCAACCGCAGATGAATATTGAATTTAGATCTGCCTATTTCATTAAAAACAAAACTATGCGAATCTACCTACTTTTTCTCGCTTTAATCATCAGCGTTCCTTCTTTCGCCCAACGCAAAAAGAAAAACAAAAAAGCTCCCCCGATTCCAACTATGACTTTTGATGCTGAACAGTTTTCGGCGCTGAAATTTCGCAATATTGGTCCCTTTCGCGGTGGACGTAGCAATGCAGTGCATGGCGTCATTGGCGATCCATTAACTTACTATTTTGGAAGTACGGGCGGCGGCGTTTGGAAGACAGAAGACGCTGGAATTAGTTGGAATAACATCTCGGATGGCTTTTTCAAAACGGGTTCGGTGGGAGCGATCGGAATTGCGCCTTCGGATCAGAATGTGATTTATGTTGGGATGGGTGAGCACGCAGTACGCGGTGTGATGACTTCGCACGGCGACGGTGTGTATAAAAGTACGGATGCAGGTAAATCGTGGCAGCATATGGGTTTACCGCAGTCGCGGCATATTGCCGCGGTGCGTGTTCATCCACAGAACCCAGACGTAGTTTGGGTAGCTGTACAAGGCTCGCCCTACGGCGATAGCGCGGAACGAGGCATTTATAAAACGACCGACGGTGGCGTGAATTGGAAGAAAGTAAAATACATAGATGTGACGACGGGCGCGTGTGATTTGAGTGTGGATAAAAATAACCCACGTATTCTTTACGCGGCGTTTTGGGACCACCGTCGCCATCCGTGGACGGTACGCAGTGGGGGAGCAGGTTCGGCTTTTTATAAAAGTACCGATGGCGGTGAAAATTGGGAAAAATTAACGAAAGGATTGCCCGAGCAAATGGGTAAAATTGCTATCGACGTATCGCCCGCCGATTCGGATTTGCTTTACGCAAATGTGGAAGCAGAAGGCGAAAAAGGGGGCGTTTATAAAAGTACCGACGCAGGTAAATCGTGGACACAAACGAGTAAGGATCGCGTAACGATTGCTCGTTCGTGGTATTATATGGAAATCTTTGCTGACCCGCAAAATCCCAATGTTGTCTATGTTTTAAATGCGCCAATGCTAAAATCTATCGATGGCGGTAAGACCTTTAAACCTATTGCTAATCCGCACGGTGACCAACACGATTTATGGATTAATCCAGCGAATACGCAAAATATCATCTTAGGAAACGACGGCGGCGCAACCGTCACTTTCAATGGCGGAAAAACATGGAGTACGCAAAAAAATCAACCGACAGCGCAGTTTTATCGCGTGATTACTGATAATCGTTTCCCGTATCACGTGTACGGGGGACAGCAGGATAATTCGACGGTAGCAATTGCCAGTCGGACGCGCGGTAGCGGCATTGATTGGAAAGATTGGTATCCCGTAGCGGGGGGCGAAAGTGCCTTTTTAGCCTTTGACGATCCGTACAATCCGCAGCAGATCTATGGTGGAAGTTATCAAGGAAATATTTCGGTTTACGATGCTAAAACGCAGACGACGAAAGACATTATGTCTTATCCCGTTGCGGGTTTAGGTAGTTTACCGAGTGAAATGAAATATCGATTTAATTGGAATGCGCCTATCGTCGCGCAACCACAAAATCCTAGCATTTTATATCATACCCCTAATGTTGTGTTAAGATCGGCAGATGGCGGACGAAGTTGGACGGAAATTAGTGGAGACCTGACTCGTAATGATAAAACGAAGCAAGGCGTGGGCGGTTATCCGTTTACCAACGAGGCAGCGGGAGGTGAAAATTATAATACGATTAGCTACTTAACGGCTTCGCCACATAAAGCAGGTGTCATTTGGGTAGGAAGTGATGATGGCTTGGTGCATTTGACAATGGACGAAGGTGAAAATTGGCAAAACGTAACGCCGACAGGCATTGGCGAATCGCTGATTAACTCGATTGAAGTATCGCCCCACGATCCTGCTACGGCTTATGTGGCGGTGACGAAATATAAGTTTAACGACTTTACACCGTTATTATACGTAACGCGGGATTATGGAAAAACGTGGCAGAAAATGACGAATGGCATTGCTAAGGAAGACTTTGTGCGGGTGGTGCGCGAAGATCCAGTGCGCCCTGATTTGTTGTATGCCGCTACGGAAACAGGTTTATATATTTCATTTAATGGTGCAAAAAATTGGTCGCGCTTTCAATTGAATTTGCCCGTTTGTCCGATTTTGGATATGACCATTCAGGACAATGATTTGGTAGTAGCGACTTCGGGACGCGCGTTTTGGATCTTGGATGATTTGAGCGCATTGCAGCAATCGAATGGCGTTTTGCCCAAGCAAGAAATCCAACTTTTTCAACCTAAAACGACTTATAAATTTAATGTCAGTACGCCAAATAAACCACCTGCCAACGAAGGTACAAATCCTGCTAGCGGAGTGATTTTCGATTATTATCTACCCGCAGCAATGGATTCGATGGAGTTGATTTTGAATGTCCTCAACGAAGAAGGAGATGTGATTCGTTCCTACTCTAATCAAAAAGATAAATCCTTCAAACGCTTTACTGGTGGACCGCCACCTAGCCCGCAATTACCAGCTAAAAAAGGTTTAAATCGTTTCAATTGGGACTTACGTACCGAGACCTTTCCAGCCATAGCTGGTGTATTTACTTTAGGCGATTATCGCGGTCATTTAGTCGCGCCAGGCACTTATACATTACAATTGATTCATCCTATTTTTACTGACGAAACAAACGTGAAAGTAACCGCTGATCCGCGGTTAACTGCTGATCCCGCTGCCCACGATGCACAGGAAAAATTGTTAAGCGATATTTCAACCGTTGTTTATGAGATTCACGAATCTGTTAATCGGATGCGCAAAGTAAAAACGCAAATCCAAAATTTGCAAACGACTCTGACGGAAATAGAAAGCGCAGCTGCTCTGGTCGATACGGGTAAAATGGTGATTAAAGCCATCGAAATGTGGGAAGAAAACTTGATTCAGCCACAGCAAAAAACCTTTCAGGATGTGATTAATTTCCCGAATCAACTGAACGCCGAATTGATGAATTTGAAAAGTCGCGTCGATACGCATACGCCTCAACCAACGGTTGGTGCACAGCAGCGATTGAAGGATTTGCAAGGCGAATGGCAAGGACATAAGATGGAAATGGAACGAATTATTGGGGAAGAGGTAGTAGCGTATAATCGAATGTATGCGGGATTGAAGTTACCGATTTTGGTAGTGCCTGATGAAAAGTAACTGGTCTAAGCAAGATAGGAGGTATCTCTCAGATACCTCCTACTCTACACCATGGCAAAAACAAATATTTTCAATTTATTTGTTTTGAAATGAATTTTGGTCTAACTTGCGTAGTGAATCGCGAGAGATAAAATCTCGAATTGTCCAACATCCCCAATCCAATATCAAATATCTTTCCTATGCGCAACCGACCACAACCCATCCGCTATATCGGCATCGATCCCGGCACTAATGTCATGGGCTACGCGGTAATTCAAGTCGTCGGCAAGCAAATTCGCTTGGTTCATATGGGGGTGATTAAGATGAATCCCAAAAGTGAACAACAAGAAAAATTGCACAAAATACTAGTCGATTTACAAACACTAATTGACCGCTACGAACCAACAGAAATGGCAATTGAAGCGCCGTTTTTTGGCAAAAATGTGCAAGCGATGCTCAAATTAGGTCGCGCGCAGGGCGTAGCTATGGCAGCAGGGATGACTAAGGGGTTGAATGTAACGGAATACGCACCACGAAAAATTAAGCAGTCCGTTACGGGTAACGGAAATGCGTCTAAAGAGCAAGTGGCAGCGATGTTGCAGCAGATTTTGAAAGTGGATTTACGAGAGGAATTTTTAGATGCTACAGATGCTTTGGGCGTAGCAGTGTGCCATTTTTACCAAAATGGTAGTCGCTTAGGCGGTAGTAAAAAGTATAGCGGTTGGGCAGGTTTTATTAACGATAACAAAGGGCGAGTGAAATCTTAATTCTACTGTAGCTATTTTTTTGAACTTTCAAATATTAGTGCAGGATCGATGGTTTGCCGACTTCCAACATAGACACCTAAATGCAGATGCGGTAAAGTGTGCCGCGCATTTCCAGTATTCCCAACCGTACCGATTTGTTCCCCTCGTTTTATTAGCTGACCTTCCGCTACCGTAAAAGAATTCAGATGAGCATAAAAAAATGTGTGTTTCCCATCATTACTTTTCAACCAGACTTGCTTTCCGCCATTTCCTTTATTTGCAACTTTACTAATCGTTCCCTTACTAATCGCAATAACGGGTGTTCCTTTGGGCGCAGGAATATCTATCCCTTCGTGCTGTCGCTTTCCACCTCCCCGTTGGTCACCATAACCACTAATGATATCTGTCAGATCCTTGTTTTTTAACGGAAAAAGGAACGAACGGGAAAGATTTTTTTCCGTTATGGTAGTAGTGTTCTCACTTGAATTAGTGGTGGATGCTGCTGATTCTTGTTCTTGTTGTGCGCGGTAAGCAACAGGATCGAAATTAATATACCAAACGGCAAATACAATTAAAAAAAGCGGAAATAATATTTTGGACATCGCTATTAAATGTTTTCTACTTTTACAATCTCCTTGTTTGTGTCTTCAATTTTTACCAATTTTTCTATTGCTCGCTCGATCACTTTAAAATCCGTCGGATTCTTAATGTTTTCCTTTACATCAATCAACAATGTATTGATTTCTTCAATCAGCGTTTCGCGATGTTCTTCTTTTAAATTTTCTACTTGCAATAATTTTTTAAACATATTCAACAGATGCAAAACTACAATAGCATCGTGTTTGGAGTATTGACGAATCACTGCCAGCGAAAAATAGATCGTCCGCTGAAAGGATAGATTATTCATGTAAACCTTACCTTTTCCCTCTCCTTGTTCAAGCAATTCATCATCTGGCAGCCGCATACGCAATGAAAAGAGATCGGTCAGGTAGTCAATTCCAGTTAAAGCTGTACCTGGGTCATTAATACCTGGTGACATGGCTTTGACGATAATCTCCGTGATGTGTTTAATACCAACGCTAAAGTCGCGCGCAATCACTTCTTCATTACTAAAGTGAAAACAACTGTATAATTGCTCCTTACCTTCATCGTCTATTTTTCCTTCGATCTTTAATAAAGGCGTATGTTGTAAGATGAATGTTCCTTTTGGAAAAAGAATACGAATTTGGATTTCTTTTTCGTTGGCAATTTGCTGTAGGCTCTTTTTCGAAAAGTCCTGTAAATAACCCGTTTGTTTACTTTCAAATACTTCCCAGTTATCCGTATTTGGTATTTCATCCACCCAGTTATTTGCCTCTTTTTCAATTTCTAGTTTTAGCTGTGTTTTAGTACGCTGATGTAAACCCGATAAAATATGGCTAATTTGAATAGATTTGGAAATAGTATGTAAAAAATAGACAAACAAGATCAAGCAAACTACCGCGAATACCATTCCCATAAAAATGGCAAAACCGGGTACTTTATATTCGCGTGTATCGGGTAGAATATTGATTACAATCATCAAACAGTAAATGATGGTTCCTAAAAAGAAACCCAATACGATTTGGTGATTTTTTTGTGAAATTAAACTGGGTAATACGCGCGGGGAGTAGTTAGAAGCCGCCTGACTCAATAGCAACATTACCATCGAGAAAGTAAAAACGGTCAGTGAAATTATCCCACCGATAATGGTACTTAAAATAGTACGCGCCGTATCATCGTTACTAATAATGATGTATTGAACGCGTTCCGAAATGTATTTACTTGCTCCAAAGCCTTCCAAAGTAATCATCACGAAAGCAAAGGAAAAGAAGAAAATACCAATCAAGGTTGGATAAAAAGCGATACTACTTGTAATGCCTTTATAAAAATTGGTGAAATAGTTTTTTATCGTTAAAAACATCGGGTGGCGATTGAATGTAATAAGTGCTCGTTTCACACTTAACACAAAAAAAGACTAGATGTTATTTTTATACCTAATCTTCCTCATGAATTGGTGATTACCGAATCTTTGCAAACGAACAAAAAAATTAAAAAGACGTTTGGTGTAAAACAAGATTGTAACGTTTGATTATTAATCTCGATAAAATAATTACCATGAAAGCTTTTTGTACTACCTTATTATTGCTGATTCTATATACTTCGACGATTTATAGTCAAAAAATATTTCAAAAAGGAGCATTAACGCTGCGTTCAGGCGAAGCATTAACGGGCTATTTGTTTGTAGATAACATTGATCGGGGAGATAAAGCAGTGATTTACAAACCATTTAAGGACGGTGCTACTCAAGTGTATTTACCAAGCGAAATCAATAGTTTTCAAGTTAACAATCGGCGTTACGTTGTGCGTAATGTCCAAGAAACGCAGAAAAATGGTAGTCAAACCCGCGTAATCAGTAGCGAAGCCTATCTAGAACAATTGGAAGGTGGTAAGCTGAATTTATACCAACATACTGGCGTTACCGATATTTGGTTGTACGTGGAAACGTCCAATCAAAAACTTATCAAACTTATCCTACAACGTTACTATCCCGACCCCAATGATCGTACTATTATTTTGCAACGAGACACTATGGGAACGACTAAATATCGGGAAGAAGGGAAGTATAATTTGAATAAAATATACATTCGACAGCTACAGCAATTAACGCGCGGGTGTAGCGCCGTGCAAATCAATCCTAAGAAATTGGCGCTGAAAGCTGCTGAAATTCGGCGCGTCATTCGTGCTTATAATAAATGCCATGGTGAACAATTTTTACCGACTGTTTATGAACGTAAAAAATTAGAATTATATGGAATAGGTGGCTATACGGCTTTACCGCTGTTTAGTGATTCAGATACCTTAATGAATGCTTTTGAATTTGGTGGCGAAATCTTTCTACCCGCAGTAACCAATCGCATTAGTTTCGCTTTTCACTATCATAAAGGCGACGGATTTGAGCGACGCATTAACTTCCTGACGAACGAACCCTACTACAATCCAATAGAATTTCAGCGTAGCGTTTTTCGACTCAATTATTACCCGTTACAAGGCAGACGGGTTCAGCCTTATGCCAGCATTGGTCTCTCCAATCGAGACTATCGAGTTTTCTTTCGTGGACGTCAAATCGGACGTTACGATGAAAATGCATTATTTTTAGCGGTAGGCGGGCAACTGCAAATCCATTCGCGAGTCAAAGCGTTAGTAGAAGTGGGTTATCCTTATTTTCCAGTGGTGAAAGCTGGGATTGGGATACGGATACTTTAATTTGCTTCGCTCTAGTCAAGATCAGCTTGCTCCAAGTCTAACTTGGCAACAATATTTTGCTCATAAAAAATGTTTATCCAATAATCCCTAAAATTAAATATATCACCGCCGCCCCAGCTCCCGCCACCAACGCATAGGGAAACTGCGTTCGCACGTGATCAATATGATCCGTCGCCGAAGCCATCGAACTTAAAATCGTCGTATCTGAAATGGGCGAACAATGATCGCCAAAAACGCCTCCGCCGAGTGCCGCCGCGATGGTGATCGTGACGTTGCCGCCCAATTGTTCCGCCATGGGGATGGCGATAGCGAGCATGATGGCAAAAGTGCCCCAGGAAGTACCCGTCGAGAAGGCGATAAAACAACTCACTACGAAGATCACCAATGGGACGAAACTCGCGCTGAGGTTCATACTTTTTGCGACATCTGCTACGTACAATCCCGTTTCTAAATTTTTACAAACCTTACCAATTGCAAATGCCAAGAGCATCAATAACGCTAACGGAATCATACCTGAAATGCCTTTTAGAATCAATTCTACGCCTTCTTTGACGCCCATTATGCCTTGTGCTTTGTAGAGCAACATGGAAGCGAGTAAAGAAGTTAATACGGCAATTAATACGGAAGTAGAACCCGAACCTTGTCCAATCGCGTAGAGCATTTTAGTAAAGAAACCTTCATCCGCGCGATCTGCCAAGGCACTTTCCCAACCCGTTACCGTCAACATCACGGGCATCATTAAGACCATAATCAAAACGGGAATAATCATATTCATCGCCTTGGGCGTAACGCCTGCTTTGGTCGGAACGTCGGTGAGTTCATCGGCGACCATCGGTTGGGCGTTGTCATTGAGTAGTTTGCCCGTATCGCGGACGCGGTTTTCGGCTTTTTTCATTGCGCCAAAGTCTTTGCCCGTGAAGATGACGACAAGCGCGAGGATGAGCGCGAGAATGGGATAGAAATTATAAACGACCGATTTCATCATCGTCGCAAAGGGATCGGAAAAACCTTGCGCTGCGAGAATGCCCATAATGAAGGCGCCCCAACCATTGAAAGGAATTAAGATACTGGAAGGGGCAGAAGAAGAATCGGCGAGATAAGCCAGTTTTTCGCGCGAAATACCCAATTTATCAAACATTGGGCGATATAACGCACCGACTGTTAAAACGGAAATACTACTTTCTACAAAAATTAACAAACCCGTCAGCCACGCTAAGAACTGAATAATCACGCGATTAGAACCTGATTTTTTAGCTTCGTATTTTTCGAGTAGCTTTTGAACTTGAATAATAAAGCCTTCTACCCCACCCGATTTTTGGATAAAAATAATCAGTCCACCGACTAACGCACCAAACATGATCGTCCGTGTATTACCGTTGTCTTCAAAGACGGCTACGAGGGCTTGGATGGCGTTGAATGTTCCTGCGAGAACGTTCCAGTCGCTCAAAATTAGCCAGCCAAACCAGATACCAAATAAGAGTGAGATAAATACTTGTCTAGTGTAAATCGCGAGACCGATAGCGATGACCGGTGGAAGGAGAGAGAGGAAACCGTATTCCATTTATTGTGTTGGTTTGTGTCGTTTTGTAAGTACGATTCTAGAATAGAACAACAAGTTAATATTTTTTGCCGTAACACTATTCTAGAATCATACAAACTAAGAACCTACCCCACTTTCCGACCTTGTGCGGTACGTGATTTAACCGAAATTTTGCGTGTTTTTTTCAAATCCACTAATAGACTTGCCATCGCGTCTCGGTAGTCCACTTTCCACTTTCTCCCCGCATAAGAGATCGTTCCTTGTCGCTTATTCCAGTCGGATGCCAACACCACAAAACGACCACTCGCTTTTGGATTAGGACCGAACATCAAATAATCGTCATCGTTGCTTTCAAAAGTAACAGCAAAGCGATCATTTTTAGGCGAATAGAGAAATACCCCTGGTGTATTGCGGCGAATAATGATTTCTTCTACTCGTTTCCCATTCACCATTTTTATCTCTCCGCGAATGATCTCAGAAGAACCTTCATTTACTTGCCGCCGAAGTACTAAATCCTCGGACAAGTAAAATTGAATACGCTTCAGTTCATCTGCTGACCAACGATTTTCTTCGTATAGACGCTCCGTAAAAGGACTTAAAGTTGGCGTACAAGAAGTGGAGAACAACAAGAATAGCGTAGGAATAAATAACCATTTCAGTATCGTCATAGCAACAATTATTTTAATTGTGATTGAAATTAAAGGAAATATAACCCGATTTAGATTTTATCCGAATAAATATTAATATCTACATTTTTTAGCGTTAAAAAACTGATTATCAGTATTTTAAAAACAAAAATCACCAATTTTAATGTCACACAACATAAAAAACATGAAATTTGCTCGCTCTTACATTACGCATATTTGAGTTAACAAAAAGATAGTGACAGTAATAATTAAAGTTCAAACTACAAAAACGATACGAGTCTTTTATTCTCTAATCAACTTTAAACCTTTTTTAATAATTGTCTACTAACTTATTGTTAGACTACCATCAGCCCAGAAAGATTAACCAACTACCCTCTACCATCCCTCCAGCATAAAACTCACTAGCTTATATATAAGAGGCATATCCTGACAGAATGCCCCTATTCGTTCACTTAAATTTTTTATAATCCTTCACACTATGAGACACCATTTTAAATTTTTAGCATTTTTGTGTGGAACACTATTAACATCTATGTCAGCAAATGCTGGCTGTGTGTATGAACAAGTAGTAGAAGGAGAGAATTTGCAGATTGGAACAATGTTAACTTGGAGTACTTCTTTTGAAGATGAGACTTCCGTTTTTATTGTAGAAAAATCTGTAGATGGCATCGAATTCGAAGAAATTGGTAATGTAAATGCGGCGGGTGACTCCGACGATTTAAAGGATTACAACTTTCTTGATATCATGGCGAAAAGTTCACGCATTTTCTATCGTCTGAAGCAAGTAGATAATGATGCTACTTTTAGCTACACAGACATCGTCACCGTCAATCTTAAATATCAGAACAATTTCATGATTGCTCGGATGTCGGCGATTGCAACGCAAGGAGAATTTGCCGTAACTATTGATTCTTTTGAAGACGGAGAGATGACTTACAGTTTGAACAGTGTTCGCGGAGAGCAAATCCTAGAAGATAAAATGTTGATTATCAACGGATTGAATGATCTTGAAGTTGATTTAAAAGATCAGCGAGTAGGATTGTACAAACTATCTTTAGAGATGGGAGATGAAATCGAAACGATTGTCTTAAAGAAAATAGACGATGAATTGAAGAAAAAGACCAATATGGCTTCTTCGAAGAAGCTAAATGGTAACGAAGATTAATCAGGAGCAATCCTGTAAAAGATATAGACTTAGTTACTAAGTTAAAAAATTAGAGTAATAAGCATAATTGTAATGATGCCTTGCAGCTTTTTGTTGCAAGGCTTTTTTAGTATATGGATGTTGGAAATTGAATGATAGATATTATATACCACTCCGATTTACAACGCTTTGTATATGTTTTTGATAATAGCCGCTCACTATGAACGCTTTGCCATATTTTCACAATCGGACAGTTTTGTCAATCTACTTACAAGCGATTAACAATCAATTATTAGTAAAGTCTGTTTACTAACTTCTCTCTTACCGAATCAAAGTTAAACTCCCCGCTTTAATCTGCTCCTCCCCATCACAGAAGTAGGTGACTTTGTATAAATATACTCCTGGATTAACCGCTTGATTTTTAAAAAATCCATCCCAAGTTGCTGTTTTATCCGTAGTAGAAAATACAGCACTTCCCCAACGGTCAAAAATCTCAAAAGAAACTAAATCCTGAATTGCTTCTGAATTACTGATTCCATAAGTCTCATTATCAATCGGTCCGTTACCATTAGGTGTAAAGGCAGAAGGCAAAAAGATTAGATTACAATCTAAAGTAGCTGGATCGACTACCGAAATACGCAGCGAATCAATCGCTCGACAGAAACCTTGAATCATTTCTACTTGGTAAGTAAATATTCCAGCCTCGCTCGGTGTGATCGTAGGTTGGTCGCTCATCGGATCATCCACATCATCAGCAGGTGTCCACAAAAAATTATCTGCACAAGTTTCCGTTATTTCAATATCAACGGATTCTCCTAAAAAAATACGCTCATTATCTCGATTAGAAATTTGGTCAGGCGCAAAATATAAATCCATCACATCTTCTTCCGAAATCGCTCGATTATACACGCGTATTTCATCCAATACTCCTTCAAATGGAATATCTGTATTGAATTTACAAGGACTATTAGAAATATTTAAACTCGCGCCATTGCTGATATCTACGCGGGTCGTGGCTGCACGTTCTGCGGCAAATTCACCATCTACGTACAACACTGTGGTACGCCCACGACGCAATACAACGATATGATACCAACAACGTCCTGCTGGCAAATTATGACTAATATTAGCACTCAAATTATCGTTTTCACTGAGTAGTACATTTAGCGTATTACTAAAACCAATATACCGAATAGCGAAAGCATGCTCAGGGCTACAATCACCACGTTTAGAAAAAATATCCATCGTACCACTCCGAGGAATGGGTTTCATATAAAAACTGATTGTAAAATCTTCGGTATCAAATTCATCGCTAATCGGGCCAGCAAATTGAATCGAAGTATTTGCGCCTACATTTGCTGCAATCCCCGAAACACCACAACCCCACCCTAGCGAATCTCCACTAACGATCCCAATATTGGAAGCCGTCCCCGTTGCGTCAAGAACGGTCTGATCATCAAAGGGATAGTAAGCAATCAATCCCAGATCAATTTGAGCGTTTAGGCTAGTAATAGCAATAAAAATAGTAACTAGGAAACTAAATATCTTCATGTAAAAAGGTTTCTAAAATACACTGACGTAAGTGCACAAATTTACTTTGACAATAACTGAATTATAATGAACTGATGATTAAGTAGGTTGACAGATTTAAGACGTTGGACATTAGATAATTGAAAGTCTATTCTTTATCTAACTTCTAAAGTCTATCTACTTATCATATATCATTCATTTTATCATTCACGAATTCAATCATTGTACTTGATTAGAAAAGAGCAGTTTTAAAACGTCAGATGAGTAGTGATATTTTAAAAGAGGTGTTAAGTATTTTTTTGCAACATCCGAATTTGTCCTGCGTGGTATAAATCGTGCTGAATCAATCCATGTAATAATACGTAAAAAGTGAATTTTCGATTGGGAACATTTTTTTCCAGTACATC
>JBGCES010000899.1:0-2141 GCA_045106545.1 Saprospiraceae bacterium | reverse complement strand
TTGCAGGTAACGCGGCAAGACAAATATGCGGTAATGCAACCGTTTTATAAAGCGCAGCGGGCTTATTACGATTACTTGCGTAAAAAGGATTATGATTTGTGGTACGTGCTCGACCCCGTGATTACGATTCATCCCGATGAGTTGTTTTTTGAATGCTTTAGTCAAGACGAGTCGAGTTATGGAAAATTGGGTTGTAATTACAACGTTTTCCAACAGATTGATTCGTTTGAATGCGGTACAACCAATATTGATTATTCGGCGGCGCTGTACAATGAATTTCAAAAAATACGGACGTATAAAAACACTGAGTTTAAGATTGATCCATCGGGTTTTGAAGTAGAAACGACGGGCGAGGATACATATAAAGAAGTAAAAATTGACCTGCCCGATAGTTGGGTGCGCGGCTTTTTGCAAGTGAGTTCAGCCATGACGATGCCTGCCGTGCAGTTTGATTTGCATCCGATAGATATGTATAATTTTCTGTTTATTTTAAAACAGCAAAAGGCGAAAATTGGTCCGCGTTCGATTCGTTTTAATTTAACGCCTGGTAAGCCGATTCAAGCCACTTTTGAGCCGTGGAACCGCGTCGTTACTTGTACTCGTTCGATTTATCAAGGCAATACTGCACAGGAAATTCGCATTTGGGGTCGCCGTCGCTTATTGACATTGGAACGTTTGATTCCCATTACTAAATCCATCAAAGTAACGCTTTTAGGAACGGGTTTACCTTCTTTTTTTGTCGCCGATTTGGGTGATATGAATTTCACCTTGGGTTTGTCTGGTTGGACAAAAAACGATTGGTCGCGCGCAGGAAATTTCGACTTACTCGCACCGCGTCGTGAGGTGAGTGATTTGGCAAAGAAAAACGTGTGGGCAGCTTTACAAAAGGTCTGGTTTGCTACGCCCGAAGCCTTATCGGAGCAGACTAATTTGAAAAAATCGGTCGTACTCGGCGCGTTACAAGTTTTGGTACAAGCGGGCAAAGTTGTTTATGATTTAAATGCCAATTTATACCGCTTGCGCGAATTGGCGAAGGATGATTTGCCATTAAAATCGCTGCGTTTTGCAAATGAACGTGAGGAAAAAGCGAATGCGTTAATTCAGCAAAATGCGGTATTAATTCAACGGCGAATTTCACGTCCAACGGAGCAAATTATTAAAGGAAAAGTGAAAATGGAAAGTCGCACGGAAGAAGTTTCGCTGCGGATAGATGCGGATGAAAAATTGGCGGAAGCGAGTTGTACGTGTCGCTTTTTTAAGAAAAATCAAGTGCGGAAGGGGCCGTGTGCGCATATTTTAGCGGTGCGGCTGGCGAAGTAGGATTGAACGCGAAGGCGCGAAGGCGCAAAGGATTTTTTCGCTTTCAATCTAGAAGTAGTTGAAACGCGGAGGATGGGAGAAACGCGGAGTTACTTTGCACTTCTAACGTGAACTAGATATAGTAGTAGCGCGGAGGATTTTTTTCAGTTGAAAAAATTAAGCGGAGATCGCGGTTTCCAATAATTATACGGATAAACTAAAGTGTTTATCTCTTTTTGAATTTATAAAAAAACGAGTTTTGAATCTGACAGTCATTGACGGTCTGACAATGAAATGGTCTGTCTTCTGTCCTCTTTTCTCGTTGACTACCCACTGCACACTTGCACTTCGATTGGTGTGATCGCCAATCAGACGTTTAGCTGTTTCATGCTTCACCCGTCCCGTCGCGACTTTGCAGCCATACGGGACTATATCACCATTTCCGGTGCTACATCGGAGATGTCAAATAGTGATATAGTCCCAGGCTGCTGGAGTTGACGGCACAGGTTCTAGGTTTGCACGAAGTGAGGGGGTAGTTTTTTTGGAGCATAGACATTCTTGTCTGTGATGACGATTACGTTTTTCACAGGCAGGAATGCCTGTGCTCCTTACCACAACGCACACTTGCACTGCGATTGGTGCGATCACCAATCAGACGTTTAGCTATTTCATGCTTCACCCGTGCGGTCGTGACTGATGCAGCCTATCGGGGTAGGGTGCCATTTCCGATACGACATCGGAGATGTCAAATAGCACCCTACCCCGGGCTGCTGGAGTTGACCGCGCAGGTTCTTGGTTCGCACGAAGTGTGTTGGAGCACAGACATTTTTGTCTGTGAAAAC
>JBGCES010000898.1:0-13189 GCA_045106545.1 Saprospiraceae bacterium | reverse complement strand
TTTGAATTGTTTAGGGTTTTCATAAAAATCTTGCAAAACGAAAAACGAACCGTTCTTGGGCGCAACGTAATCTTTAACTCCCAACTGCGTAAAAACGGCTTCGTCATATGCTTTATGTAAAAAGTCGTGCGGTGTCACTTGCTTAATGCCCATATCGGTCAATACTTTTGCCGCGCCACCTCCTACTCTACCCGTTCCCGTTAGCACAATTTTCACTGCTGGAAATTTGGTCTTCTGGTAAATACTCACTGCCTCTGCATAATCGTAACAATCTTTCATCCGTGGCAAATCTAATTCGCCCGTACGTTTTCCATAGGTGACCAAAGCATTATGCGCACCAACCATACCCGCGAATTTACCAAAGGCAATTAATCGCTGTCCTTTTTCATTCGTCAATACTTCGTAATCTAATAAGCGAATATTTTTTTCTAAAATCGCTAAAAGCAATTTGCGATTATACGCTTGTTTTTTGATGGTATGCGAGAAGAAAAAGTACGTTTTATTCGGAATTAATAGCTCGATCGGCACTTCCTTTACGCCCATCAGCACTTCACAATCCGTGAGATCAGTTTGTAAATTAAAACCTGCTTTTTCGTATTCTTCGTTGGTGTAACAACGATTGGGAGAAGGCGCGATTTGTAGTTTTACTTCTGTATTTTCTTCAATGGAAGCACATTGGTCGGGCGTAAGTGGAACGCGGGAATCGGGCGGCGTTTTGCCCTCGCGGATAATACCTATTTTCATAATTCTAATCTTAAACGCACAGACATTTCTATCTGTGTGGTGGTGTATTTTATAATCTGATTGTGCACAAAGCTAATTTATTCAATCATATACGAAGCAATTTTCATGCGAAAAAGCTAACAACAATCATTCCCTCGCTATCCTACCTTTGCTTTTGTGAACGGTTTTTGCTACTTTAGCTATACGCTTCCTCACCTAATTATATGCAATCGGTGCAACGACTTACGCTTGCCGCACCAGTTTTTTCTATTTTTTAAATATATCTTGATATGAAAACTATTATACTTCGCTGCGCACTAGCGTTTTGGTGTGCTATTTTGTTTATTAATGTTAGTTTCGGACAAAGAACGATTACAGGAGTAGTAATTAATAAACAATCACTAGAACCGCTATCAAAAGCCACAATTTTATCAGAAGACCTTTTGAGTGAAGTTTACACTGATTCAATTGGACAATTTGAAATTATTATAGCCTCGAATAATAAAAATATTTTCATAGCGAAAAGAAATTATAGTACCCAATCTATTGACATAAGTGATGTAGCAAAAGATTATTTTTCCATTCAATTAGTGGAATCAGATTTAAAAAATAATGGCATAGCTGTCATTGAAGAAAAAGCTAGTCTTTTTGCAAAAACATCAATCAGTAATAGTTCTTTCAACCAATCCAACATCACCCACGCCTACCAACTCGTCCAAAATCGCGCGCCTGGTCTAACCATCACTCGCCCTGGCGGTAATCCCAATGAAGATTTTGCCGTGCGCATTCGTGGTTTAAATTCGCTTTCGCAAAATACGACTCCACTGATCGTCGTAGATGACATTCCCGTTCACGATATTAATCAAATTGATCCCGAAAATATCGCTAGCATCGAAGTATTGCGCGACGTGGCAAGTACCGCGCGTTATGGCATTCGCGGCGGTAGTGGCGTAATTAAAATAAAAACGAAAACAGCTGATTCTTACGCTCCCTTGCAGGTGAAATTGCACAGTTTTATTACGACCGAAAAGGTTACGCGCCGCTTGCCCTTTGCGGATAAACGTGCATTTTTATTAGCGGGCGGGGAAGATTTTGGTAGCGAAACCGATTGGATTGATGAAATTACGGATAACGCTTTTTCCCACAATCATCATTTGAGTTTTGATGGTCATTTTTTGAATACCAATACGGTTTATCGCGTTGGTTTAACTTATCGCGATGTGGCGGGAACGTTGCGCAAAACGGGCTTTGACCGCACGGGCGCGCGACTTCATTTGTATCAAGCCTTATTTAAAAATGCAGTCACAGTACGAGTAAATGCCGCTGCTAACCAAACCAATCGCCAACTTGGTTTTCCATTAGCTTTCCGCTACGCGCATACGTTTAATCCCACTGCACCCGTACGCAGTGACGACGATTTTAGTCAGCAATACGGCGGCTATTTTCAGCGCCCTGTTTTCGATTATTACAATCCTGTAGCGATAATCGAGCAAGGAAATAACGATGCAACCGACCGCTATTTGACCGCGAATGCACAACTGAGTTATCAGTTTCTAAATGATTTCAACCTAAATCTTATTGGTAGTCAAACCAGTGAACGCAATCATGTTTATACTAGCTTTCCAACCAATAGTTTTTTCACTCAATATGGTGATGGATCTAATTTTCAACAAAACCTTACGGAGAACATTGATAATCAATATTTTAAAGGAAATTTAGGCTATGCGCTTAGTAACTCAAATGGAATCAATGCTTTTATCAACCTCGGTTACGATGCTCAACGCATTGAAACACAACGCCAAATACTAATTGGACAAAGTTTCGCAGAAAACGAACTAAATTTTACCGACCTAAATACCGCACAAGCATTCCGCACCGAACAAGCTACCGTCTTTGATGCGCTCCTTAGTACTGGAAATATCGCCAATGAATATCACGAAGTGCATCAATTAGCCGCCTTCTTCGGCAATGTAGAAATGGATTATAGAGATATATTTTCACTTTCGGCTAGTCTGCGCCGCGAAGGTTCTTCGCGTTTGGGCAGTAACGAAAAATGGGGTTGGTTTCCAGCGCTTAGTGGATTATTCGATGTAGATAAATTATTAAAAATCAGACCTTTATCTGTATTCAATCTACGTGGCAGCTACGGCGTAACGGGCGGATTACCAACCCAAGGTGGATTATCAGTCGCGCCCATTGGCAGACAGGAGAATCATTTCTACAACGGTGAATTCCGTTCAGTTTTAAATACCACCCGCAATCCTAATACCACTTTAACCTATGAGCAAACACGCGGACTAAACCTAGGTTTGGACCTACGCAGTGACGGTAGTTTATTAGGTTTAAAGGTCGATTGGTATCAACAGCGTAGTTCGGGTTTAATTGCTTTTTTATTTGTATCAAGTCCACCCAATTTAAACAATTTCACCTACTTGAATGCGGGCGTGCTTCGTAATCAAGGCGTGGAGATCGCGCTGGATATGCAATTAATAAAAAAAGAAAATTTACACTGGAATACGCAATTGATTTATCAAACCAATAATACATTTTTGGAAGAATTTGCGAATGGTGATGTTTCGCAATTTCCTAGATTCGGTTTAGCATCCGTACGCAAGCAATATTTGCGCTTTGGGATTAATGAACCATTCGGTCAAATCATCGCCCATGAATTTACAGGCTTTACCCCCGATGGGCAAGCAATACTTACCGACCAAAATCAGGATGGCATTGTCGATTCTGATGATATGATACGCGTAGGAAATACCTATCCTACTAATGAAATTGGTTGGTTCAATACCATCAACTGGGGCAATTTGGAATTAAATTTCCTTCTACGAGGAGCATTTGGACATTCCTTACTTAACACCAACCGAATATTATACGAAACAGGAAATAGTTCTACTTATAATATAATACTAACGGAATTTGCTCCTCCGTCCGTCGGCTTTTATCAACCTTTCAATTCCTATCATGTAGAAAAAGCATCTTTCATACGCCTAGACAATATTTTATTAAACTACCGCATCAATCCAAAAAAAGGGCGGATAAAGTATCAACTTTATCTTGGTGCGCGCAACTTATTTACCATCACCAATTATACGGGCAACGATCCCGAGTTGCGTTTAGAGCATGATTATTTAGGTAATTTTGATGTAAGAAACGTAAACAATCATCCAAATATACTCGCCTCTGGTATAGATGAACGAAACACCTATTATCTAGGCAGAAGTTGGGTGATTGGGGTGCGGTTGCAGTGGTAGATTTATATCCTTTTAATAATATTGTTGATCGCAAATTCCTGCGTCATTCTTGGTTTGATTGTTGTCGATTTATGAATTGAAATCATTGTAAATTGAGAACTAACAAGCTAAATTATCATGCGATTAACTAACAAACAGGTAGGAAAAATAGTATTTAATGCTTTCCAACAAACGTTTCGAGAAAAAGATAATGGTAATTTGAGAAAGAACAACTCTTTTCGATCTGCCTATTTTGTAAGCTTGATTGGTAAAAGATTGAACGAACATTTTGTCGATGCAAAAACTAATTACCAAGCCATTGATTCTATTAATTCTAGTGGTAAATTGAGCGGAGAATGGCTGTATGACATAAGTGTAACTACCCAGCTAAAAATAATAGATGAAAGAAAAGGTTGTGGATTTTCAGCGATTAATACTAATGTTTTATTTGCTTGTGAATCTGAATTTGATACCAGTTTGCAATCATTTACTACTGATTTTGGAAAATTGATTTGTTCTAATGCCAATCAATATCTATTTATTCAGGGGTTGAATCAAAAAACCTCTACAGGAAGAAGAAGTTTTATTGATTCCAGAATCAGCATCATCAAAAAAACTTTAGAGCATTTGATTAGTGACGACTTCGTACTCGCTTTTGTACCAACTCCTGGTAAAATTGGAAATTTCAGTTTTTGGGATGAACATGAAAATGAAGTAGCTTCTTGGATAGAAATATATGTATATGATGCTTCGCAAAATGAGTTTATTCAATTAAAATTTCAGTCAATTGAATCGCTGTCACTACCTATTTAACTGTTCAATCTTAATGTTCTATAGTATTACATAGTAGGAGCGTAATAATTAATTCAACACTTAAGATTTAGAATTAGCCTGCCCCGTAGAATTACGGGGACGATTTTTTCTAAATCGTTGAATTAATTATTTCGGCGTTGCATACTGAGTTATTTGTGATTAAATTATTTTATTTATTTTCTTGTGTAACATCCGTTATCTATCGGAACTAATTAACTTGAGTAACACGTTTCATTTATAATATGAAACTCGAAAAATACTTAAATCAACAAGCAAAATTACCGGAAGCAGGTCAATTTATCATCGCCAATTATGACGCGAAAACGATAACTGTTTATCAAGCATTTAACCATCAAATAGCTGATTATGCCGTGGCGCAGCAGAAATTTGGCGGAAACCATTATTCCTTCCACCGAATGACTTGGATCAAGCCCAATTTCATGTGGATGATGTACCGAGCAGGTTGGGCAACGAAGCAAAATCAAGAACGAATTTTAGCGTTAAAGATCACTCAAACAGGATTTAATCAGTTACTTGACAAAGCGGTTTTGTCTAGTTTTAAACCTGACCGTTACGAAAGTAGATCACAATGGAAAGATAAATTAGCTCAATCCGAAGTCAGATTACAATGGGATCCCGATCATAATCCGCTGGGTAAAAAACTCAATCGAAAAGCGATTCAAATTGGGATAAAAGGCGAAACCTTACAACAATTTAATGACGAATGGATAACTGAAATTACGGACATTACGTATTTTGTAGAGGAGCAACGTATCTATGCAAGTGGGAATTTTGAAAATTTAGTTGTTCCTTTGGAGCGCGTTTTTATCGCTGAATGATTTCGCTTAGTCTCCAAAAACGTATAAGTCGCTTACTATGAACGAGTTGCAACTAAAAACTACTAACTCAAATACTACCAACTACTCAAATGTTCCTCAACATCAACTACCTCCCCTACCAATCTCACCTCCGTACCAAACGCGACGCCGACCGCCGCTACGTCTTCTGCTGCATCCGCAAAAAATACCTCGTCTGGCAACCCGAAGAAATGGTTCGCCAATTGGTTTTACATTATCTAATCGAAGAGAAAAAATATAATCGCCAACGCATCCGCGCGGAGAAACTAGTAGTGGTCAACAGTTTGCGGAAACGCTGTGATATTTTAGTGTATGATACGGAAGTCAAACCGCTATTGTTAGTGGAATGCAAACGTCCAGAAGTGCCGATTACGCAAGACGTTTTTAAGCAAATCGCATGGTATAATATGCCACTGCAAGTGAAGTATTTGGTCGTCACGAATGGCTTGCAGACCTACTGCTGCGAAATGGATTACGAAAAGCAAGATTATCAATATTTGAGTGAGATTCCCAATTTTGCGGATTAGATAAGATGGGAACGCGGATAAGACGGATTTCGGTTTAGCCATTACGTCCGCCGTCTTTCCGACGGCGCACGTATTTACTCGTGACATAAAACACCTTCAACGTCAGGAAGACGTTGGAGGTTAGAAGCTGTCCTACTTGCGACCATTTCAGTGTTTTATTATAATCCATTTCACATTTCTACGTTAATCAAAAAGTATATTCCAAGTTTGAGCGCAGAATTGTACTTTTGCGCCGAATTTTTACTTTCCAATATCCAACATCCCCAATCTAATATCCAAAATAAATATGCGCTACCTTATCCCATTTTTACTCTTTGGTATTTTACTCACAACTTACGCTTGTCGGCAAGATCGCATCTTCTATGGCGAGAGTGACGCGATGCTCCAATTTTCGTTGGATACGCTACGCTTTGATACCGTTTTTACGGAAGTTGGATCGGCAACGCGGATTTTGAAAATATACAATACCTACGACCAGCCGATTCGGATTTCCAATATTTCGGTAGAAAGTGGTTCAGATACGCGTTTTCGATTCAATGTGGATGGTTTCGCGAGCAATGAAGTACAGGATATTGAGATTGCAGGGAATGATAGTTTGTATATTTTTGGAGAAGTAACGGTCGATCCTGATGCGCCGCTTTCCGTGAGTCCGTACGTGATTGAGGATCACTTAGTGTTTGAAACGAATGGTAATACGCAACGCGTTTTATTAGAAGCATGGGGGCAAAATGCGAACTATATCCCCAATCGCTTCAACATGGGCGGCATTGCTTCACTGACTTGTGACGGCGGCGAAATCACCTGGGACGATCCCAAACCTTACGTCGTTTATGGCTTATTATTGATTGATGATTGTACGTTAAATATTCCTCCAGGGACTAAAATATACGTACACGGTGGCATTACGCGCAACGACCAATTTGGTGTTTATAACGATGGCTTTATTTGGGCTTTGGAGAACGGGACGATTGTAGCGACGGGGACGAAAGAAGAACCGGTTATTATTCAGGGCGACCGTTTGGAAGAAGGTTTTGCAGAAATAGAAGGGCAATGGACGGGCGTTATTTTAGGTAAAAACAGCAAGGGCCACCGCTTTGAGCATACGATTATTAAAAACTCCCGTTTCGGTATTTTTGCTGATTCTAATTCGACCGTTTCCATCAAAAATGCACAGTTTGCTAACTTTATCCAAAGCGGCATTTTGGCATTTCATTCTACCATTGATGCGGAAAATACGCTAGTTTATAATAGCAATGGCAATTCCGTACAACTACTCTTTGGTGGCGATTATGACTTTGATTATTGCACCGTAGCGAGTTATGGCGTGGACGCTTCCGCTATCGGAATGTCTAATTTTTTCTGTTACGATCAGAATTGTCAAATCGCGGAGGCCTACCGCTTAAATGCTGATTTTACCAACTGTATTTTCTACGGTTCTAAACGCGACGAAATAGTACTTTCTGATGGTTTTGAAGGCGAACAACCAGAGACATTTAATTATAATTTCACTAACTGCATCGTCCGTATAGATGAGTTAACGGATGAACCTGCCTACGCCGATTTCTTTGAAAATCATTGCGAAAACTGCTTAAATCCAGCGCCTACGGAAGCAATTTTTGTGGATGCGAATGAAGATATTTATTTGTTGGATACGTTAAGTGTAGCGGAAAAAATGGCAATTCCGTTGCCCGATATTTTGTTGGATTTGGAGGAGAATGAACGGGATTTGGAGCGACCAGATATTGGAGCTTTTGAGTATCAGTATCAATAGAATAAAAAGACATAATACGGCAAGCCGTAAAACACATATTAATTGAAACACATAGAAACATAGAGCACAAAGAAGACACGAAGCTCACTCAGAAATACACTTTGTTTACTCAGTAATTCGTCTGTAAACGTTTTACCTTAATAATGTTATTTTTTTACCAAAACCACCATATCCTGAAAGATATTCTCCTCACTTTTTTCTACTCCATCTCGCCAATAACCGTAAACGATTTTATCGATTCGTAAAGTCGTTTGCGCTACCATTTTATTTAACTTATCCTCTCGTACAGCAATATTCGCAGCCGTTACTTGTTCGTCCATCAACTTGTAATGTCCTTTGTCAACTGGAAATTTAAACGGATTTTCGGTTGCGATATAATCCGCATTTTCGGCATTAAAAAGAAAAAAGGTAGCTAGGCATTTCCCTTCTGGCTGCATGACACGACCAATTTCTTTTAGATAATTTTCAATTTCCGTTACCGCCATGTGGGTAAAAACGGAAAACAAAAAGGCTTTAGTAAAATCATTATCAGCATAAGGAAATTTAAAGCGTTCCGCCGTAGCGGCTGCGTTATTATACAAATCATTGTTCAACGGAACGTAGGTGAATTTGAAATTTGAAAAATCCTTACCGATACCTTGATTACACCAATCTACGCCCTTCTGCACTACATCAAATCCAGCATAACTGCCTTGCTCGTTCAGATACTCCGTTAGCGGCAACGCCGTCCGTCCGATACCACTACCAATATCCAACACTCGATCTATTGCTTGTAAATCAACGTGCTGGATCAACATATTAATTTGCTCTTGCCCTTGCTTAATAAAATCACCCGAACCGATATAAATATCGCCTTGTTTGGGTTCATATTTATGGCGTTTCCCCAATAGGGAATTCAGTAAATCATTCGGAAAGTAATAAACTTTCCTCGCCAGAAACCGTAGATTAGGCGATAAGCTATAATATATTTTACGCAGACTCATTAGTTGTATTTTTACTAGCGCAAAGCTAATCAAGTTCTCTGAAAGAATATTTTTAACTGTATCTTTAGCGCATAATTTACGATTAGTCTTAATAGAATACTGGATGTAATTGGGCGTATCCAATATCCCCAATCCAACATCCAACATCCTTTTTCATGCAACGAATTGATTTTTTAAAAAAATTTCTGCCACTCATGCGTTTTTATCCGCCTTATTGGTTCACTGGAATCAAGATTGAGGGTTGGGTAGAAAAATATACCGCGATTAAAGTGAGTATGCGACTGCGCTTACATAATCGCAACTTTCTGGGTGCGCATTTTGGTGGCTCTTTGTATGCGATGTGCGATCCGTTTTATGTATTGATTGTAGCGACGAATTTGGGTGAGAATTACGTGATTTGGGATCAAGCGGCAACGATAAAGTTTCGACGACCAGGACGTGGTAAAGTATCCGCTATTTTTAAAATTTCCGCTGAGATGTTAGCAAATATGAAGCAAGAAGTACACGAACGGGGGCGAAAATCTTACGTTTTAAATACTGAAATCGTTGATGAATCAGGAAAAATCGTAGCGCAAGTAGAAAAAACGAT
The DNA here is from genome assembly GCA_045106545.1 of Saprospiraceae bacterium. Classification (GTDB taxonomy): domain Bacteria; phylum Bacteroidota; class Bacteroidia; order Chitinophagales; family Saprospiraceae; genus JBGCES01. Next base: position 3,687 of record JBGCES010000898.1, on the reverse strand, counting down.
TTATATTAAATTGAAATAGAAAACAGCTGACAGACCATTTAATAACCTTTTTTATCAAAACTACTTTATAGAATGAATCTTGAAAAAATTATCTACTACGTTGCGACTGGGATTGCTTCATTTCCCATCGCATTTGGCGCAGGTATGTACCTGACACAGACCGCTAATGTTCAAGCAATGTTTGAGTCATTTGGTTATCCAGCTTATCTGGTTATTCCGATGGCTATTTTAAAAACACTCGGATTGATTGCTATTTGGACGCGCCTATCAGACCGTTTAAAAGAGTGGGCGTACGTTGGCTTTTTTATCAATACTGCTCTAGCTACGACCGTACATTTTAAAGCGGGTGACGGTTCTTATTTAGCAGTTATTTCGCTTACTTTTTGGATCATTTCTTATTTTCTTGATAAGCGGGTATTTGGAAAGGCGATGGTTTAAAAGTAAAATTGTAGAGACGTTTGAGAAAACGTCTGTGCAAATATTGTCTAATAAATTATCAAAAAAGCGGTAAATCCAGTTGATTGGACTTACCGCTTTTTTTTACAATTATGACATTAGACGTTTTTTCAAACGTCTCTACTGGACTACGGTAAACTTCTTCACCACGATTCCTTGCTGTGTTTCTAATTGCAAAAAATACATGCCCATTGCTAGATTAGCCGTATTGACTATCCAGCGGTTTGCCGTTTTAGCTAAAGATTGGCTGCTTACGATTTGCCCTTGCGCATTAACGATATTCATCCGCTCAAACAACTCAGGTGATTTTCCAATCACAACGTTCAGCTCGCTGCCCTGTACTGGATTAGGGAATAATTGTACTGAATTTGCTAATTCTACATCTACCGTATTTACCGTAGCATCTTCGTCAATCTTAATATTGAACGTAGGTGTTCCGAACCAACCACTTTCAATATCTTCAATGGTAAAGATGAATTTATCTTCGGTGGCATCATTGCCATTGTGTTGATACGACAATTCATTACTATTCACATCTATTTGACGGAACTGGTCGCCGATGCGAAGTGCCGTTTCATTACGCAAATAAAGCGTACCGTTGGCAGGTGCCGTTACTAGCGTATAGAATAACTCATCTGATGTATTGTTTTCATCTTGTATTAATAAGAAATCGGAAGTAATTTGACTACGCGTATTCGGCGGCAATGACCAAGTTGCGTTATTCACAAGAAACGGAATACTCGGGTTTAAATTTCTACAAAATTCCAGTTCCCACTGATCAATTCCACCGCCGCCGCCAAAGCCAAGCTCAACCACGTCTATGCGTAGCGTCCACAGTCCTTGAGTATCTTCTCCATTGAAAACAGAAAGTGGATCTTGGGGACGCATCACTACGCCATTGGTTGGTGGACAGACTAGGGCTTCTGGTGCGTCATCGTCAAAGCCTGCTGCAAAGGAACTCGTGGCGCCACATTTTTGATCAAGCAAAACTGCCTCTGTACCCGCTGGACTTACCAGCGTAAATCGCAAAACGTTAATCGGTTCGTAGCTACCTGCGATGATAGGTATATTTAAATCATTAATCAAACCGCGCTCCTCTACCAATATTGAAGTTTTCTTGGTTTGCTGTCCAGAACCAGACAAAGGAAATGGCACGTCAACAGGTTGTAAAGCATTACAGGAATTAGCTTCTGTACGAAAAACAAAAGGAGACGTATAGTTACCAGTACCGCATTCGTTTATACCCCTCACCCGCCAATAAAAGACAGTATTTTCGGCCAGCACAAAATCAGGCGTAAAGGTTGGAGTAGATAATTCTACTTCATGAACTATAGTACTTTCCCCAAACCTTGGACTAGTGGCGATTTCGATTTCGTATGCATTGGCGCTCGCTGAAGGTAGCCATGTAAAAGTGGGTGCGCTTAAATTTAATGCGCCGTTCAAGGGCGTAGTTTGAACAATTGACGAAAAGTCGTTATTCACCACATCAATTCTGAACGTACGATATAATATATCTAAACTACCCGAAGTTGCTCGGAGCGTTAAGGTTATTTCCTCATCAATAGCTGCGTTACTAAAATCAATTCTGAGACTAGCCTGCGTTCCAGGCAAAATCGCTGATGGAAGAATTTGTACCGCCACACCTTCTGGTAAGTCTTCAATAATTTCTAAATCAATTAAATTATCGTAGTCCAATAACGCTATTGTTTCAATGGTCAATTCTGCAATTGCTGAACTACATAGTTGCTGAAAACTAGGGGTGATTTGTAAAGAATAACCTGGAGTGGCTGGTTCAATAATTGAGAAATTTGCATCAGAAATATCGAAAAAGATGTTGTCTGCCGCGTCAATGCGAATCCGCGCTCGTTCCGTTGTGATAACGGGTAAATTCACAAATTGAGCACCATCATTATCTACTCCTGCGGCGAGAGTAATCGGATAACTATATCCGCCATCTAAAGACAATTTGATGTTGACTTTTTGGCAATTAACCAGACTGCCGTTGGTGTTCGCAACATCCCAGACGATCTCTTGATAACTACCTGTTTCCCACTCGACTGTGTCGGCATTGGGCGACTGCACTAAGAATGGTCCAGCAGTATCGGTTGACTGCAATTTAACTTCTTCCCAGACTGTTGCCCCCACGCCAGGATGATTGTCGCGAACTGTACAACGGAAAGTCAGCATGCGGTTATAGTCGGGTAACACCTCGACTTTTTCGCGCAGATTGTCAACAATCGCTTCCATGCGGGGAAAAGTCCGCATACTTAGAACAGTAGGTGGGTAGGAACGAAAACTAGGCGCAGTAAAAATAGGCATTCCCAAATCCGTTGCAGGTCCTAAGTCGTACTGTTCCCAGCAATAAGTCATACGCTCAGGATCTTCGAAATCCACCGCAGAAGTATTTAATTCAAACGGTGTACTTATCGGAATATAAAACCCGTCTTCATAAGTCCATTCAATCACTGGTTCGGTATTTCCTAAAAATGTAAGTATTCCACAAGAGCCAAATGATTCTTCACGGGTAAATTGTATAAACTGATCTAAAGAACCGACATGGTAATAAGCATCGCGTCCGCCAGTAATGTTATTTCCGGAGGCACAGCTACCATTATAAGACATAATCGTTGAGCCACTACCTGGTTCAAAGGCAGAGTCCAGAGCGCGCGCACCTTCATTTCCTGGGCAGTTATTGAAGGAGTGACCAGTGGTAAATTGGTGACCAATCTCGTGCGCAAAAAGTCCTCTCGCTACCGCAACTAAATTAGTAAGATTATGACAGGAAACGCCAGCAGCTTTACTATTGTTACAAGCAACACCCGATCCGATTCCAGCCGCGCCAGTACAAGTGGTAGTAAAAACATGTCCTATTTCATATTGGTCAGGTGGAATGATATTATTTAAAACTAGTGGATTTTGTACTACTAATTCCACTGCATCATTAGCGATTTGATATGGGTCAGTATCGGCATTGAGAAAAATTAATGCCTCAATATCTTCTACCAGCACTAGACGGATGCCAACTTCACGCTCAAATATCTCATTGGCGGCACTGAGTACGGTGTTGTAAGAACTTAGCACTCCTTCAATCGTCCTGCCATGGCGTTGTCCATATTCTCCAGTGCAAGCTAACGCCAAACGGTACTTCCGTAATGGTATTTCATTGCTCTTATTTTTTGTAGTACTAAAATTAGATTTATTTTCTCCTACCTGTTCAAAAGTACTCGCAGA
>JBGCES010000897.1:0-3896 GCA_045106545.1 Saprospiraceae bacterium | reverse complement strand
AACCCCAGTATAACTACCATAACTATTGGTTCCCATACCAGCGATTGTCCCCGAATGTCTGATCGTATTGCGCAGAAAATTACTATTAGCGGCATTAAAAACGTCTAAGCCCACATGATTACTGTATTCTACCAAATTATCTAAAAACTGAATGTCCGTATTATGTATAACGACTCCTCGTGTTCCTGCGCCACTCACTTCATTATTTTGAAAAACAATACCCTGCGCATTGATAATGTAAACCGCCTCACGTGCGGCATTTTTAAAACTTAAATCCTCTATCGTGATATAATTATTAAAATTAAGACTCAATGCCTGATCGCTATAAGTAGCATTAGTGGCTAAGGCGTTGGGATCGCCCGTATGATATAGGTACATGGTACTTTTAGATTCATCCCAAAACCATTCTCCATCACGGTCGAGCGTAGCATAATTATTTTGAATAAAATAACCGTATTCATCTCTAGGCTCGGCATTTTGGTCAACAAAATCTATAGAGGATGTGCCTGCATTGTGGCTGGTGATTTCGGAGCGAATGATGAGCGAACGATTTGGTTTATAGACCAATTCGCTACCGACTAGATTTGGTAAATTCGGAAGATCTGCGTCTATTAAGTTAGCTGTTCCAGTATGACTATCTACGGTCAGATAACCACCATTGGGTTCATCTATGTTCGGATGACGACCGATTTGTTGTGGAACGCCATCAATATAGAAATTCGCAATCTCGTCGGGACAAATTCGACAGCCAGAACGCCAAATATTAGGGTCGGTAGTAGTGGACCAGCCATTAATGGAAATACCTGCACCAATTTCGGGTTTATCACCACTATCGTACGCCCCAAAAATAATTGGATTGCCCGCCGTACCATCTGCATCAATCTCTAATGGTCCATTAAAACTATCACCGCGTTTGAATAAAATTTGGTCACCTGCTTGAAAAATATTCATGACTAGATTGACCCGACCAACTGAACGCCAAGCTGTTGCGGCGCTCAGTCCATCATTGTTATCATTGCCTGTACTAGACGAAACATAATAATCAGTAGCCGATAATATGCAGGACATACTGACTAGAAAAGCAGTGAGTATAATTTTCATAAAAAATAAAGTAGTAGCGTTGAGAAAAACAGAGGAGTTCTAAGTCTAGGAGAGTGGAGAAAAGGGTGGAAGAAATAATAAGAAATCTAAAACGTGTAAATATAATTAAAATTGTAAAATGATACTATTTCTTTGTTTAAATTTTAGCTAACCAGCTTAATAATTTTAGCTGAACTTCATCTACTTGATAGTTCCAACGAACGATATCAAGGTGGCTATATTCTTCAAACCAATGTACTTCAATATTGCTTTTTTGTACTTGACGCAAGGTAGTTAAAAACGACTCGACTTGCCGATAATTGACTAAACCATCTCTTTTACCTTGAACGATGAGTAATGGAATATGTTCAGCTTCGGTGAGGTGGGTAATGGGGTTAGCCAAATGAAATTGCTCGCTATCTTTTCGTCCCGCATAAGCGCGTAAAACGTAATTGTCGGGCATACCACTGAGGTCAAGCGGCGCACCAAAAAGAGCAGCAGCGGCAAAAATATTTTGACTCAAACCCAAACGTGCTAAAGCTGTACGATCGTAAAGTAAAAGTGCCGCTAAAGTTGCTCCTGATGACATTCCACCAGCGATTATCTTAGGTTTAATATTTTGATAATCAATTGTTTGTAATAGTTTAGGTAAAAATAAATCCAAATCTTCGCGCATCGCATAATAGTTGAATTTTGGCGCAAGCCGATAACTCATCAACGCGACGGAATGCCCTGCTTTGGTTAAAACCTGAGCATTAGCGCGGAACATTTCCGCTTTTCCATGTTGCCATCCACCACCGTGTAGCCAGATGATAACTTTGTCTGAACGCGGTCGGTCGGGTAGGGGCGTACACCACAAAAAGTATTGCCGAGGATGCTCACCGAAACTGATTTTTTGCTCTTGCATTTGGCTCGTATCGGTAGGTAAAACGTTCCACCAATATTCGGGCAGATGTAATATCTCATGCAGCAATGTTCCTTTGTATTGATACAAAAAAGCGAGGAGCAGGCAGCAGCAGATAATTACAATTAACCAGATATTCATTTTGCAAATGTAGGGTTCTGTGTGAGAAATTGCTGTCATTTTGCGTTGCTTAGCTGCAACTTATTAAGCGGTAGTGTGTTTTTCATTTTCATTGTTCAAAAAGAACAGTTAAATATAAATATAACTAACGGGAATAATTGGTCATTAAATTCCAATATCCAATATCCAATATCCAATATCCAATATCCATTCTATGATCACAGTTATTTCGGGAACCAATCGGAAAGGAAGTAAATCATTAATTTTTGCGAAGCAATACGTCGAAATTTTGCAGCAGCAGACGGAAGAAGAAGTGGCGTTAGTTGCTTTGGAAGAATTGCCGCAAGATTGGATGAGTGTAGATATGTATAGTGCAGATCACCAAGCCAATTCTATTAGTGAAATACAGGATAAATATATCTTTCCTGCGGAAAAATTTATGATTGTTTCTTCTGAATACAATGGCAGTTTTCCAGGTGTGTTGAAGTTCTTCATTGACGCACTCTCGATTCGCCAGTATCCTAAAAACTTCAAAGGTAAAAAAATCGCTATGGCAGGTGTTGCTGACGGACGCGCAGGAAATCTACGCGGCATGGGACATTTGATTCATATTTTCAACCACGTCGGCGGCATTACGATGCCTGCACAAATGCCGTATTCGAGTATCAGTAAGTTAATAGAAGATGGAAAAATTACGGATGCAGATACGTTAAAAACGATGAAATCGCACGCGCAGCAATTAATTGATTTCTAATGGAGAACAGACACTCCTGTCTGTCAAGTCGCTCACTGCACAATGGAGAACAGACACTCTTGTCTGTCAAGTCGCTCCCTGCACAATGGAGAACAGACATTCCTGTCTGTTAAGTCGCTCCCTGTAGAATGGAGAACAGACATTCCTGTCTGTTAAGTCGCTCACGTGTACTGACAGACAAGAGTGTCTGTCCTCCATTAAAGCTGCAATTCAAACCTCGCCTTTACCTTCTCTACGCCATTAATAATAATCGAAATTTCGTGCTTCCCCGCATAAAAGGTACGCGTAGAAATCGGTTTGAAATGAATACTTTTAGTTACTTCTGCGCTGCTATTCGGCGCGTATTTTTTCTCGCTAATTTTAAATACTTTCCGCGATAAATTGCCGTTTTTTAATAAAAAATAAACGCCATATTCCAACCGAATCATCGCTGCTTCTTCACTCGTATTTTCCAATTTAAAACGACATTCAATCCGATCGCCTAAGTTTAAAATAGATTTATCTAGTTGATAATCAGTGGTTTGTACTAAGTCAGGATTACAATAACCAAATAACTGCATCGCTTGTGCATTACCGGCTTTGAGCAAAGTACGACAAGCGTGTTTGACCAGTTTATCCGTTGCTGCCGATTGCCCAAGCCAACGTTTGGCAATCGCCAAAATCAAGTCAGGATGGTCTTTAGAAATATCGTTCAAGTTATTCGCGACGGAACGCCTCACATACTCCGATGGATCACGTTGTAAATTTTCTAAAAGCGGCAAAATCGGACTTGGATCGTGTTTCAAATCGGGCAATGCCATCGCCCACGGTAAGCGCGGACGGCAACCTTCATTCGCCAACCGCCGCACGTGTTCGTCGGAATGATTTGACCATTGGTACATTGCTGAAATGGTCTGCGGATATTTTACAATAAATGGTCGAATGGCAAATTCACTACTCGTGAAATGTGTCAAATCGTGTAAAGTATTGAGTGCTGTTTCGTAGTGATCTAAGCCATAGCGTTCCACGTAATCAGGCAAAAACATACACTCTAATGCC
>JBGCES010000896.1:0-3250 GCA_045106545.1 Saprospiraceae bacterium | reverse complement strand
TGAATACTTCAACTAAGTAACGGTCAAAAAATAACTTCCGCATCTGGACAGGTCAAATTTCTCTCAGGTTCCGCTTGAAATCAGTCCCCGAGACAAGCGTCGGGGCAGGCGGCGTATCAACAATTCTCCTTCTTTCAAACGACACTTAGCGAAGCGATCTCACGACCAAAGGAAGTAAACTGAGAAAAATTATACACTGTCCAGTTTGAGTAACTTATTCTTTGATCGTTACTAAGTTCATTCTTATTTCTATTGTCACATTACCATAAAATTCATTTTCATGAATCTACAACCAGCGATTATCACTACTTCGCAAAAACACTTCATCGGCATGCACCTGGAAATGTCACTTGCCAACAATCAAACCTTCTCTGTTTTCCGAACTTTTATGCCTCGTCGCAATGAAGTCGCGCAGCGCGTAGATGATAAAGTCGTAGATATTCGCGTTTATCCAACCGATTATTACGCGGCTTTTTCGCCGATGAAGCCTTTTATCAAATGGGCGGCAGTGGAAGTCAATGCGATTGAAAATATTCCGACAGGTATGGAATCTATTACTTTAGAAGGTGGGAAATACGCCGTTTTTACTTATAAATCTAATGGAAATCCGTCGGCGGTTTTTAATTATATTTTTCGAGAATGGTTACCGCATTCTGGTTACAACTTAGCCGAACGCCCGCACTTTGATCGGATGTTTGAACATGCGCGATTGAGTGAAGTACCGTTAGATGAGGAGATTTGGATTCCGATTACTGAAAAGTAAGCATTTAATGGAGCGGCTTATTTGTAGGAAGCCGCTCCGTTAAATGCTAATTCACTACGCTAGTTCAGCATCCCCTCGTCGCGCCAATAATTCTCGTTCCACTTGCTCCATCGTTTTTCCATCCAACTTGTAAAAGAACATCAATAATGCCGCTGCGAGAAAAAAGATAGCAGGCGCAATATTCCACATCACACTAATTCCACTCAAAACGGATTCCGATTGCGCTTGATCTTTCACAAATCCGTACCAACTCAGAATATAACCAGGAATCGCACTACCGACCGCTGAGCCAAATTTCAGCGAAAACATCGAAGCGGAAACGGTTAGTCCTGCACTATTGTGTCCTGACATCCATTCACCGTATTCTGCGCAATCGGTGTACATAGAAAAGAGCAAAGTAATGATAATTCCAAAACTAAAAATACCCGTAGTGTAGAGGATTAAAGTGAGCGAGTATTGGTCAATTGGTACAAAATAAGTTGCAAAAATCGAACCCGCAAATATTAAATTGGTAATGATCATCATCGTGCGTTTATCGGCATACTTTAACAGCGACGGCGTAATCAATGCCCCAAATAATTGTCCGACAAACCCACAGGTAATAATCAGCGTAGTCGGGTCCATCCACCAGAGTATTTTTTCATCGCCATAAGCCATATTATACTTGGTATAAAATGCCGTAGAGGAAATACGCGCCACTAATCCTACGACTATCAAAACGCTACAAACTGCCAGAATAATCCAAGATGTATTGCGGCGCAAAACGTCCAAATCTTCTTTGATGCTACTATCGTGTGGTTTAGGTTTGATTCGCTCTTTGGTCGTGTAAAAACAGAAGAAGAACAGCAGCATAGAAAGGATAGCAAAGAGAATAATCGTCAAACGAAAGCCCAATACTTCATCACCACCGCCAAAGAAATCGACTAATGGTTTTGCCGTTGCACCAATCGTCAATGTTCCTAAAGAAGCAAAAATAAAGCGGAACTGCGTCGCCTTCGTTCGCTCTTCCGACAAAGGAGAAATCACTGCTAACAACGCTGAATAAGGTACATTAATCGCGGTATATGCCAACATAATCAGCGAATAAGAAATGTAGGCAAAAACCAACTTCCCCGTCTGCGAAAAATCAGGTCCCAGAAAAAGTAAATAACCTAAAATCGCATACGGAATCGCCATCCATAAAATATACGGTCGATATTTTCCCCAACGCGTATTAGTACGATCAGCAATCAACCCCATGGAAGGGTCACTTACAGCATCAATTATTTTAGTAACCAAAAACATCGTCGCGGCACTCGCTGGTGTCAGTCCCCAAACATCCACATAATAATACAGCAGAAATATATTGAAGAATCCCATATAGAAATTCGATGCCATATCCCCTATTCCATAACCTACCTTTTCGAGAAAAGATAGAGGAGCTGTATTTGCTGTATTTCGCATAATTGACCGTTATTTGTAGTAAATGATGTAATGTTAGATAACAATAATTTAAAAACTAAATGCTAAACTATTGCAAACGTTTGCAGTTGGTAAGTTTTACATCTTTTTATAAATTCTATTTGGGAATTTGCCAAATATAAATCCGTTTTAGTGAAAATTCTAAAGAATGACTCAATTGCTTTAATTAATATCGTTCTTTATCCAATTTCGTTGCTTATATTTATAAATAAAAAAATGCAAAACCTGCTTCGTCAAAAAATTCTCCAACATCATCCTAAATTTGATAAAAAACTGTTTATAAACAACACGTGTACAACGCTGTGTACATAGACGTTTTTTAAACGTTTCTACAAGGGCTATGCAAATTTTATCATCACTCCTTTACTATTAATTAGCTTAACAACTATGGCTCAAAACGGAAAAGCAACCACCGAGAAAACGACTTTTAGTCGCACGACCTCTATCAGCACCTCAATAAACGCCGACGCAGCAACAGTTTGGGCATTATTGACCGACGCAGCAAATTATCCTAATTGGAATTCTACCGTAATTTCCATCGACGGAATTATCGCGCGCGGCGAAAAAATAAAACTCAAAAGTACACTCGATCCCAGTCGCGCTTTCAAGTTAAAAGTAAAAGAGATGACGCCCAATCAAAAACTCGTTTGGGGCGATGCGATGGGTCAACGTACTTACCTAATCGAGCCTAACGGACAGGGTGTTCAATTTACGATGACTGAAAAAATTGGCGGTTTGATGTTTCCATTATTCGCGAGTAAGATTCCTTCTTTTGATGAATCCTTTGAGCAGTTTGCTGCTGATTTAAAGCAAGCAGCGGAATAATTCATCCGTTTTTATGAACACTGAATCAATCATTTCTACTATCCGACAATTTATTCCATTTAACGAAGAGGCGTTTCAAATATTCATCGAAATCCATGACCGTACTCATTCTTTTTTAGTGGATTCACCAGAAGAACGATACTATAAATTATTAGCAAAAAAACCTGATTTATTTAACCGTATTCCGCAGTATTATATCGC
>JBGCES010000895.1:0-28422 GCA_045106545.1 Saprospiraceae bacterium | reverse complement strand
AAATGGGAAATTATTTTTTAATTAATATACATAGCATGAAATTACTCGAAAATAAAGTAGCCCTCGTTACGGGCGGGTCGCGCGGAATTGGCGCAGCAATCGTGAGAAAATTTGCCGAACAAGGTGCAAATGTTGCCTTTACTTACCTATCTTCTGAAGAACGCGCGAAAGGAATTGAAGCAGAGTTGAAGGAAATGGGTAGCAACGCCAAAGCGTATAAATCAGATGCCAGTTCTTACGATCAAGCAGCAGATTTGGTAAAAGCCGTTTTAAAAGATTATGGACAAATTGATGTAGTTATCAACAATGCTGGAATTACGCGCGATACGCTAATGTTACGCATGAGCGAAGATCAGTGGGATCAAGTGATTCAAACCAACTTGAAATCCGTTTTTAATTTAACTAAACACGTTCTGCGTCCGATGTTGAAAGCGCGGAAAGGCTCGATTATCAATATGTCTTCCGTAGTAGGCGTTTTTGGAAATGCAGGGCAAGCGAATTATGCCGCATCCAAAGCGGGAATTTTTGGTTTCACGAAGTCGATTGCAAAAGAAGTGGGATCGCGGAGTATTCGTTGCAATGCGATCGCGCCGGGTTTTATCGAAACCGATATGACGGAAGAATTGGATGATAAAACCAAAGAAGCATTTTTGGCGGGTATTCCGATGAAGCGATTAGGAAAGGCAGAAGAAGTAGCCGATACTTGCGTTTTCTTAGCATCAGATATGTCCGCTTATATTTCTGGGCAGACCTTGAGTGTTTGTGGCGCGTTGAACTGCTAACTGAAATTTGTTTACACAAAAAATACCGAAACGGTCTTTCATTAGCGGAAAGACCGTTTTTTATTTTTAGGCTAAACTGTTTTTTTAGCAATCTGTTATTCCCTAAAAGGTCAAACATTAGGTTAGAGCTTTATTCCACCACTAAAAAGTTGTAACTTAGCGAAAATTCGCTGAATGTCGTAAAATGGATAATATTGAAAGAGAACTTGCGGTTTCTAGTTATGTATTATACATTATCCATTGGTCATTACACATTAAAATAAATACCAAATTATAAAATTTATAAACTAAAATTGTATGGATTTTACGTTAACCGAAGAACAATTAGCGGTACGCGACGCAGCCCGCGAATTTGCGCAGAAAGAATTGAAGTCAGGCGTAATTGAGCGCGATAATAAAATGGAATTTCCGAAAGAACAAATCAAGATGATGGGTGAACTCGGATTCATGGGGATGATGGTCTCGCCCGAATATGGAGGCGGCGGAATGGACACTTTATCTTATGTATTAGCACTAGAAGAACTGTCTAAAATTGATAACTCTTGCTCCGTTTGTATGTCTGTCAACAACTCTCTGGTTTGTTGGGGATTAGAAGCGTTTGGAACAGAAGATCAAAAGCAAAAGTACCTTACTAAATTAGCGACGGGAGAATGGATTGGTGCATTTTGCTTATCCGAGCCAGAAGCAGGAAGTGATGCGACGAGCCAACGTACGACTGCTGAAGACAAAGGTGATTATTACTTACTCAACGGTACGAAAAACTGGATTACGAATGGTGGTACTTCAAGTGTACATCTAGTCATTGCGCAAACCGATCCCGAAAAAGGTCACCGAGGCATTAATGCCTTTATCGTTGAAACAAGCTGGGATGGTGTAAATATCGGCGCGAAAGAAGATAAATTAGGTATCCGTTCTTCGGACACGCATACGATTATGTACAACGACGTGAAAGTACCGAAGGAGAATCGCATCGGATCAGATGGTTTTGGTTTTAAATTCGCGATGAAAACGTTGGCAGGTGGTCGGATCGGTATTGCGGCTCAAGCGTTGGGTATTGCCGCGGGTGCTTATGAATTGTCGGTTGCCTACTCGCACGAGCGCGAAGCATTTGGGAAGCCGATTAGCAGACATCAAGCAATTGCTTTTAAATTCGCTGACATGGCGACCGATACTGAGGCGGCGCGGCTGTTAGTTTATCGTTCGGCATGGATGAAAGACAACGGGATGGATTACGCAATGGCAAGTTCAATGGCAAAAGTATTTGCTTCTGAAACGGCGATGAAACATACCGTAGAGGCAGTGCAAGTCCACGGTGGATATGGCTTTGTAAAAGAATATCACGTAGAGCGTTTGATGCGAGATGCGAAAATTACGCAGATTTATGAAGGTACATCGGAAGTACAACGAATCGTGATTTCGCGTACTTTACTGAAAGGACAATTACAAGTGGAGTTAGAGAATAAGCAGCAGTTAGAACACGCGTAGTAATGGAGAATTAAAAATTCCATTTCTAGAATAAAAAAGCGGCAACTTGCAAATAATGCGAGTTGCCGCTTTGTATTGTAGTCATCTTAGTTTATGCGATAGTGCAACTACCAGCTGCTGCAAACTAAAAACTACTAACGTTAATTACTGTACAGCTAATTTCACAGTTGCCATTTCACCCGCAGCATTACGGAAAGAAGCGAAGTAGAAACCAGATGTTAAATCATCTTTTGCAATAGTTACGGTGTTATCAACAATATCATTTACGATACGTACTACTTGACCAGTCATATTAGTAATCACTAAATCGTGAGCAGCAGAAGTCGTATTTTCTAAAGTCAATACTGTTTCGGTAGCAAATGGATTTGGTGCAACATTGATTTGAGAAATCGTTGAAGTTGCCTCAGCGATATTTACTGGTAATTCTGATAAATCGCAAGTATTGTACTTGAAGATTGGCATTTCGTGTGTAGCACCGGCATCAGCAGGAATCATGTAAACGCGATTTGTGTTTCCGCCGCCATCATCTTGTGTACAGTCTCCAGGAGTACCTGGAGTATCAGGATGAAATTCATTCGTTTCCCAAGCATTGATTACAAATTTAAACATGATTACGCCACCAGGGAAAGTTTCAAAAGTAGCAGCGTAAACACCATTACCATCTGGATCTTCTAATGTTGTATTATCAGGCGTCCAACCGTTGAAGTCACCACCTACTTTCATGACATCACTACCTGCAGTGAATTGTGAAACTCCGTTCATATCAACTGAGATAGTTACCATACTTTGCGCGTTCATGGCAAGTGTGAAGCACAAGAAAAGTCCTAAAGTGTAAATTTTTTTCATAAACCTAAATGAGTTTTTTATTAAAAAAATGAGAGTTAAATGATATATTGGTACATTTCAATATAAGCAAATCAAGAGGAAGGAATAAATTTTACACTATCTAGGGATGGTTAGGTCAGTAAGCTGACAAAATCTTATTATTGTAAGTTCAAATGTAAAACTACAACAAAATCGCTGAAATGGTGAACTTTTTATGGGTATTTATTGGTGGAGGATTAGGGAGTATCTGTCGTTACGGCATTGCGGAAGTCGTAAAACCGTATGATTTAACTTTTCCATACGCCACATTGTTAGCTAATGTATTAGCGTGTGTTGTACTAGGCGCAATGGTGGGTTGGAGCTTAAAATTAGACCTAAGTATGAATATCCGCTTACTCATAATGACAGGTTTTTGTGGTGGATTTAGCACTTTTTCAACTTTCACCTACGAAACCTTCGCGTTATTTGAGCAAGGAAAGTTAAATTTGGCTTTTGCCAATATCGGAGTAAGTTTACTCGTTTGTTTAGGCGCTATTTATTTAGGAATAAGAATTAGTAATATTTGACGATGCAAGAATTAGTAGTTATTCAAAAGCAAGATATCAGGAAGTTATCGCAAACCGAATTGATCGATACTTTAGTTGGGATGGGCGAGAAAAAATTTCGCGCTAAGCAAATATATGAATGGTTGTGGCAAAAGTCGGCGCAGTCTTTCGACGAAATGACTAATCTGTCCAAGAAACTGCGTGATGAACTTAAAACACATTTTACAATTAATGCGATTGCCGAAGATAAAGTACAACGCAGTGAAGATGGTACCATCAAGAGTCGCTATCGTTTACACGATGGGCATTTGATCGAATCCGTTTTAATTCCCGTTCCCGTCGATAAACGCTTCACGGTTTGTGTTTCTTCACAAGTTGGTTGTAGTCTGAGTTGTACCTTTTGTGCGACGGGGCGTATGAAACGCTTACGCAATTTAGATGCTGGTGAAATCTATGACCAGGTCGCCCGCGTCAATGAACAAGCACTCGAAACCTTCGATCACCCATTGACCAATATCGTTTACATGGGTATGGGCGAACCATTATTGGCGTACCGCAATGTCATGGAAAGTATTGCTCGGATTACCTCGCCCGATGGCTTGAATATGTCGCCCAAGCGCATCACGGTAAGTACGGCGGGTATCGCTAAAATGATCAGAAAATTAGCGGATGACGAGGTAAAATTCAATCTTGCACTTTCGCTACACGCCGCTGATGATAAAAAGCGCAACGAAATTATGCCGATTAACGAGCAAAATAATCTTGCTACCTTAATGGACGCCATCGAATATTTTTATCAAAAAACGCGCAATCGTATTAGCTACGAATATATCACGTTTCAAAATTTTAACGACAGTTTAGAAGACGCGCAGAATTTATATAAACTCTGTCGTCGTTTCCCTGTACGCGTAAATATTATTGAATATAACCCAATTGATGGCGCACCTTTTTTAAAGTCAGCGGAACACCGCATTGATGATTTTGCGCGTTATTTACGCGAGCGGGACGTAATGGTCACGGTGCGACGGAGTCGTGGAAAGGATATTGACGCTGCTTGTGGACAACTAGCTAATAAAGAATAACGAGTTAGTTAATAGTTATGAGTCGATAGTTTACAGTTGCTCTAATTACTTGAGCGATAACTTACTCGTTAAATAAACCAATCGGTGACACATTAGTCTAAACATTATTGTACTTTTGTAATTGAAATAATGTCTATTAGAGAGACAATATGTAAAGTCATAATTGTAAGAAATGCACTTTTCTGTGCTTACTTTTACATTTGAAATTTTGCATTCTATATTTTATATTAAAATTTCTACATCATGGATACATTCACATTATTATTTATTGGCGGATTGGGCGGTATGGAATTAGTGATCATCCTTTTCGCGATTTTGTTGCTATTTGGTGGTAAAAAAATTCCAGAATTAATGCGTGGAATGGGCAAGGGGATTCGTGAATTTAATAGCGCACGCGCTTCAATTGAGAGTGAACTAAAAGATGGAATGCGTGAAGAGGAGCGGAAACAAAAGTTAGAAAATCGCGATTAAGAACATTAAATTATTGCTTTTTTTTGCATATCTTTCGATAAAAAAGGCTATAATTCACAAAGCCCGAACGTATTTATAAATACGTTCGGGCTTTGGTGATCAATTTATTGTACGCAGAAATTTACTGTAGAGTAATTTCGAGGTTACGACTAAACCCACCGCTTCGATTTATATCTTCTTTGCCGAGTCCTAGGCGAATATCTACCGCTGAACCGATAAAACTCGCTGCCTCAGCTGCGCCTGATACATATTTATAACCACCTTTGATGACAGCTAGTTCTTCTTTTTTTAACCTTGCGCTTTGTAAACGTTCATTCTTCATAACTAATCCGATTTTATATTGAGAGTAAAAGATGTCTTACGTCAAAAATCGTTTAAAATATAGAATTTCACAAACGCAATTTATACAAAAGTCAGGTTTCTGACGAGGAAAATTATTAGCATCGAGCTATAATAATCCTAAATGGTTTCTATTTTGGTCCAACTAATTTCTCCAAAATTTCTAATTCAAACTGTAAAATAGCATTCGGCGGCACGAGATAACGAATGTCATTAATCTTAATTCCAGCCTCACCGTAAGCCAATGCAGAGGGAATCAACAAACGCATCTTTGTCCCTACTTTTGCCATTTGCAGGCCTTCATTCCAACCATCGATCGTATTACCTACATAGAATTGCAACGGCTTTTTTTTAGCATAAGATGAATCAAATACTTTCCCATCCAAAAACTGTCCACGATAATGGGCAGAAATGTAATCGCCCCATTTAATTTTTTCTCCAGTTCCTTCTTCTAAGATTTGCACGTACAAACCCGTCCGAGTAGGTTGCATTGCGAAGTTATTATCAATGGCATGATTAACTATCGTATTATTCTGCTCTTCTTTTTGATTGCTCGGTTCAGCAATTAAATGCGTTGCCATTTGGAGTAGTAAATCGTCTGCTTCTGCTTCGGTTAATTCTGGTTCAGTCGTAATAGAGGGTGTTTTATCAGAAGTTGAATTACAGGCAAATAGAAGAAGTATGAGTACGTATGGAAAGAAATTTTTCATTTTTAATAATTTAAGTTATCCTAAAACGCGAATCAATAAAACAACTCCAAATATAATTAGTGCTATTCCTGAACCACGTCGTACCCATGTAATATGTTTACTCGTCATCCATTGTCGAATCCGTTTGGCAAGTAAAGCTTTGAAGGTATCCGTGATAATAATTGTTCCTAAAACACCAGTAAAAAAAACAGTTGCATCTTGGTTTGTCATATCGCCACCAATCACTACCGTCGCCATCACGCCTGTCCAGAAAATGACGGTAAATGGGTTAAACGTATTTACGACAAAGCCTTTTGTCCATAATTTCCAGTAAGATGTTTCTTTTAATTTAATACTTTTAGAAAATAAGCCCCGCCGTTCCTTTAACAAATTATCGTCAAAATCTAAGGGCTTAGCCAATAATGCGCCTAGACCAAATAAGATTAAAATCACTCCCCCTGCTGAACCCACTACACTTTCGAAATTATCCCATTTAGTAATCGCTCCTACGTAACTGCCACCTAAAAAAACTGCTAAAATAAAGAGTACATCGCTTACCCAAATACCAAATCCAACCATTACTCCTGCTCGAAATCCTTCTTCTATTCCAGCTTGAATAATCGCCACGAAAATTGGTCCCAATAAAAAACAAAGTACCAAGCCAAGTTGGATACCTTGTAAAAGTGCAGAACCAGAATTAGGTATTAGATTTTCCACGGAACATTATTATATATTGCCAGAAGTTGAACTAGACACATTAACTATATACAGTAGCAATTAGTTGGCGACTACCGCCATGATTACGGAATTCACATAAATAAATTCCTTGCCAAGTTCCTAAACTCAATCTTCCATCTGTAATTGGAATAGTTACCGAAGAACCGACCAATGTCGCTTTGATATGCGCAGGCATATCGTCTGCACCTTCTAAAGTATGAGTTAGAAAAGGTAGGTTTTCAGGAACGATTCGATTAAAGATACTTTCAAAATCTACCCTAACCGAAGGGTCGGCATTTTCATTAATCGTCAATCCTGCCGAGGTATGCTTAATAAACAAATGTAGCAATCCAGCAGGCGGTAATGGCAGAAGTTCTGCTAAAATATCTTGTGTGATAAGATGAAATCCACGTTGATAAGGTGAAAGGAGAATAGGAAATTGTTGAATCATATTGACTAAAGTAAAAGAGTAATCAAATACACTAGAATACACTATAATAAAAATCGATATGTAAATTTAGCTAAAAAGATGTTTTCAATTTTACCCGTAAATAGGTTTTCTTGTAAACTCGGGTAAATTTCAGTGTCAGGATCGCCAAAATTAGTTACACCTTGTGACCACACCAGAAAAATTTCAGAACCGGGGACATATTCCCAACGAGCGACTAAATTAGAACGAAATTGAATGAAATTAAAATCAGGATCGTCAAAGGAATAATCAATTTGACTATCTAAATTATCGTCAATTTGAAATACTTCCTTCTCCGAATTGAAATAAATTTGTTGGGTACTAAAGTCAATATGACGCTCTACTACATTTGTGTTTGCTGCATCTACAATGTATTTGAAATCGGAATAGCGACCACGAGAAATGAATGGTTGTCCATAATATTGTAATGTCAAGTTTGGGGTAATTGAATAATTCAATCGCATCGTTAAGCTAAAAGTCGTCTGGTCAATTGCTGCACCGATGTAACGCGATTCTCCATTATAAGATTCTTCGGTCACATACTGAAACAATCGATTGAAATTACTAAGTGAAGGAGAAAAGGAAAAATTGATAGCATTACTTGGTTGAACACGAATCCCGATAGTATAATTTTCAATATTTACTGCTTTCGCTTCCGAGCGCGCAAATAGTGTATTAATCGAAAAACTAACGGGACGACGACTGTCTGAAAACAGAAAAAAGTAAGGTGCAAAGCCCGTTGGCTTCTGTAAATTGGGACCTCCAAAAAGTGCTCGATTAGAAATATCTTTAGTTTCAAAAAACAATCCGCCGCCACCGCCCCAAAAATTATTGAGCGTTCCTTGTAAATTGACATTACCAGATTGGTAATAATTTAGACCACTAAAATCCCAAACGGAGGAATGCCCATAAGTCGCTGCCCAATCTCGAAAAATACCTACGGGCTGATTTTGAAAATAACCCGCTGTAAAGAAATGTACAATCTCATCCGAGTTGCGCATAAAACCAACATCATTCAATTCTAGTTCGGGCGAACGCCACGTTAAGCCGCCTTCAAACCGCCAATTCCCTCCATATTTTCCAATCGCCACCATTCCACCATGTCCAGTCAAACTGGTAGCAGAACTATCGACGCCAAGATGAGTTGCATCGGGACGTTGAAAATAATGCTCGAAAGAACGCTGCGTACGCGTAATAGCTTCTATGCTACCATTGACATTACTAAATAACGCCCTTGCCGTCACGCCGTAAGAACGATTTTTCCATTGATGGGTAAAATCGATACTACCTGAATAAGCAGAGCGATGCAAAAAATCTAAAGGCGTATCTTCTACTTGTCGATTGACAGCAGTTAAAATTCCACCTAAGCGTGTCGCACCTTCTCTAAAATCCTGCTGTACTCGCCCAACGAAATAATTGGTAAGTGACTCGACCAATTCTTTTTCCTCTTCACCATCATTACTAATCGTAGCGTATTCATTACCTGTGATGGCTTCCAAAACTCCAATGGAAGTTCCGTTTTGCGTTTTACCACTAAATTTTGCAGCACCTAAAATGGTGGTATTATCGGGCTGATCGACATAATACTTTTGATCGGAATCATTATCAATTTGTCGATGTGGCGCACCACCAATTCGTCGCGAGTAAAATAAATTGTCGTTCGCAAAGCTACCTCCAAACTGCGTTTGCGCTACGGGATAATCGAAAATATTACGATTTTCAACAAAAAATGGTCGTTGTTCTCTAAAAAACACCTGAAATCCATCTAAAACTAAAACAGAGGGATCTGCTTCCACTTGTCCGAAATCAGGATTGATAGTAAAATCTAAAGTCAAATCACCAGTTACACCAATTCTTCCATCCAATCCCGCAGTTACACTAGCATCGCTACCGGTTGCAAAAGGATTTCCTTCTTCTCTTTCGGAAGTACTTACTTGCCCTAGAGTATAAGGTTGTAATTCTATTTGTTTTTGCGGGCGAATGCCTTTAATACCGTGTAACTCCCCAAATCCACTCACCCAAAATCCGCTATTAACAGGAATCCGTTGCCAAATAGACCGCGCTTCTTCTCGAAAATTACGTCGTTGAATTTGAATCCCCCAGATCTGCTCTTCTTTATTCGCATAACGGAGTTGACTCAATGGAATACGTACTTCTGCTGTCCAGCCTTCGTCATCAATATTGGTAGCTAAAAACCAAATCGGATTCCAACTAGTATCCCAATTTTCACCATCATTAGTAATGAATTCATCGCCTTTCACTCCTGACACAGAAGATGTAAATGAAAAAGCCGTTCGCAAATCATGGTAACTATCGATATTAATTTCTATCCAATCTCCTTCGAATCCATCCCGACGCGACATTCGTCGCACGATACTATCAGGAGCCGTATCAAAACAGCGAAATCCGATGTACAAATTTTCATCATCATACAAAATTTTAAATGCCGTTTCCTGAGTTGCTTTACCGCCATCCACTGGACGCATTTGGCGAAAGTCATTTCCCCAAGCTACTTGCTCCCAAGCCATATCAGTTAGCTCACCGTCGATAGACGGTGCGCTTTCTTGAATACGCTGAGTGTGGTAAATTCTTTTAGGAACAACTTTAGTAGTCGGCTGACCGATTAATACCAATGTAAATAAGGAACAGAAAAATGTAAGTAGTAATGAGACTTTCATACCGAGTAATTAAAAATGAAAGAGAGGGTAAAAGCAAAGAACATTGCTACGGAAAGAATCGTTTCTTAATGCAGGTAGATCTTTAAAATGTCGGCTACCTCCATTTTTAGTTAAAAAATAACCAATATCGTCAAAGCGAACAACGTTTTACCAATTTATATGTTACCAACTTCAATTGAATCCAATAAAAATTAGGTATTAACTTACTTTCAACTTACTTTTTACAAATGATGTGCTGAAAAATTTGTAATTTGTAAAAGTTTTTACCGAACCTGTTCCCTTGATCATTTTTAATCCTCGTATTATGAAGCGATTTTTTTACATCTGTTTGGTTAGTTGCCTCTTTATTCAGTGGACAACTGCGCAATCTGGTCGTCAATTTGGCAGTGCCAGTAAAGGGATCGTTTATGAAAAAGAGTTCAACATGGACATTCGTTTACATACGAATGGATTTGCGCTGGGAGCAAATTTTGGCAAACTCAAAACTTATTACAAAACAACTTATTATCACATTGGCTTAGGTGAAATTAAGCATCCAAAAGAGTTTCGCCAAAGTTTCGATCTAACCTTACCTGGCTCTCCAATTACTTCTCGTTCCTTTATTTATGGTAAACAAAATAACCTTTATGTATTAAGAGGTGGTTATGGCGTGAAAAAATATTTTTCGGAAAAAGCGCGTAAAAAAGGCGTCGCAGTTGGAATGAGTTATGAATTTGGACCTTCAATCGGATTACTTAAGCCTTACTATCTGCAAATCATTCGCGATGAAACAGGTGACAACTTCACAGCAGTAGTAGAAAGTGAAAAATTTACGGAAGAGACCGCCGAGGCCTTTTTAGCTGAACGTTCCATTTTTGGCTCTTCAGGATTTACCGAAGGTATAAGCGAGATTTCTATTATTCCTGGTGGCCAAGCAAAAGTTGCAGTACACTTTGACTGGGGGGCATACGATGAATTTGTTAAAGGAATTGAAGCAGGACTAATGGTAGATGTCTATTTTCAACGTGTACCAATCATGGTCGATGATGTCAGTATTCAAAATATTGTACAAGG
This sequence comes from Saprospiraceae bacterium, assembly GCA_045106545.1. GTDB lineage: Bacteria > Bacteroidota > Bacteroidia > Chitinophagales > Saprospiraceae > JBGCES01. Next base: position 17,287 of record JBGCES010000895.1, on the reverse strand, counting down.
TGGCGCGCCAGTCACTATCGAACCACGAAATGTACAAAACCGTCCTTTCTTTATTAATTTTTTCCTCAATTTCCAATTTGGAAAACGTTGGTAAAAAATATAGTGCAAAAGCGATGTAAGAATTGTTCAAAAATTGCTGTTTGTAGTAAAAGGTCGTATTCAAAAATTAGCTTGAGTACGACCTTTTTAAGTATAAATTGCCCTTTCACATTTTACCAATCCCCCTTGGATAAAATATTTTACACTAACCAAATGAAAGTTCTACGCTATCTATTCCATTCTCCTCAACTACTTTCCTAACTTTGTTGTTCTTACCTCAAACTATCTTTCAGCTTAGAAAATAACCTAACAATGTTAGAATTACCTATAGTAGAAGCAAAACAACCTCGGCGACGCAAACCAAGTTGGTTACGGGTAAAATTGCCTATTGGCAAAGACTTTAAGCGCGTTCGCTCGTTGGTAGATGAATATAACCTGCATACCATTTGTCAAAGTGGGAATTGTCCTAACATGGGCGAGTGTTGGGGCGCGGGTACAGCTACCTTTATGATTTTAGGAAATACCTGTACGCGTTCCTGTTCGTTTTGTGCCGTAAAAACGGGTCGTCCACCTGAGTACGACACAGATGAACCACGTCGTGTAGCAGAGGCTATCCGTTTGATGGAAGTAAAACACGCGGTGATTACTTCCGTTAATCGCGACGAATTAAAGGATCGGGGCGCCGAAATCTGGTATCAAACCGTGAAGCAGGTAAAAGAAGAATCGCCAAATACGACTATTGAAACTTTAATTCCTGATGTACGTGCCAACTGGGCAGCATTGGAACGCATGATCGAAGGCGGACAAGAAGTGGTTTCACATAATATGGAAACCGTAGAAAGTTTATACCGCAAAGTTCGCCCGCAGGCGCGTTATGCGCGTAGTTTGGAACAAATTCAGCGCACTAAAGATTACGGTAAACGTACCAAATCGGGCATTATGGTAGGTTTAGGCGAAAAGGAAGAAGAGGTGTTTAAGATTATGGATGATTTGCGCGAGCATGGTTGCGATGTCGTAACGATTGGGCAATATTTGCAGCCGACCAAGATGCACTTGGAAGTAGCAGAATATGTACATCCAGATACGTTCAAATTATACGAAGAAGAAGGGATGAAACGCGGGTTTAGTTTTGTAGAAAGTGGTCCTTTAGTACGTTCTTCTTATCACGCCGAACGGCATTTGTAGCATTCAGCTAATTGTTTAATTCCTGATAATCACGTTGAACAATTTCGGCAAACGAGCTATCACTGGTCAAGCTGGTTAACCAAGCGGACCACGGAAAATATTGGAGCATCGCTCGCTCCATAGGAGTTTCCCTTAGCTGGGTTAACTCCTTTTTTATTGCTTCTAATTGTCCCGATAGTTCTTTTTTAGAAACCGCTTTTTCAGCTAATTTGATCGTTTTGATCAGCAACAATTCATATTGATATACCTTAGTCTGTTTTTGCAGAAAACGTTCAGCAGAACGAATCAAAGATTCTAATAGTAGTGAGTTATTTAGTTTATAATGGATCATTAAATTAAAAATCCGTGCTAGACTTTGTAGTTCTTCGCGTTCTGCTTCTTTAGGTGCATTTAACCAATCATTGAGCGCATTCAATGCTTCGTTGTATTTAGCATTTCCAAAATAAATATAGAAGTAGTAAAATTGATAACTACTCGTGTTGAAAAAATCTCCGGCAAACTTTTTCTTTTCTTTCAGATGGGCATGCAATGTCGTCAAGCCTTCTGCAAAATCACCTGTTCTGCAACACCATTCTAGCTTATTTAAATAGTATTGACGATGTATTTTCAATTCATCATCGAGTGTATTAGGTTTAATTTTTTTAAATTTTTCTAAATACTCCGCCATACTATCATATCGCTGCAACACGCTACAACTCAAAACAAAGTTGCTCAATGCAGAAATATATTCTGATACATCTTCCTTCAAGCGAAACGACTGCGACTCCAACATTTCCAAAAGCAACTTGCCATAGTCATAAAATTTCTCCCATTGCAAAGTGGCATAAGCATGTAAAGATAGAATACGGTAATATTGAATTTTAGCAGTATAAGTGTTAGCGAATTGCTCTTTTTGTAACAGTGGATGTTCAATGATTTCGTTGAAAACGGTCGGCTGTTCTTTGCGAAAATTACTGCCTTTTCGTAAAATTACTAATAACCGAAAAAAGATATTACGATAAGCAGCAATATTGGTTAGTTTAGTCAAATACTCCTTCTCAATTTGAGCGATTTGAGTGAGTTCTTCATCTAAATAGGTAATGTCGGTGCTAGCGTAAGCAATTTCTTTCTTCCATCTCAATAATTCCAGTAGCGTATTAAAATCCTCATATTTACGGGCTAATTTCTCCGCTTTACTCACCATAATCTGCGCATCTACGAAATGCGCGCGCCGAAATAATACGCGAATATTCAGCAGCATATTTTTCAAGCGATAATCGACCGAAGTCTTTTCGTCGTAGAGTTGCAGACTTTTTAAAATGAGGTCGTAGAGGTAAGCTTTGAGTTCAGAATATTTACGGCTTTCTATTTTCTGATTTTTATAAATGGTCGCTTTTAATAATTCTTCATCAAATATTTCTAAGGCATCAATCGTATCGAAAAGTAAGGTATATTTATTATCCTTCCCGCCCTTGCTGTTCACAAAGATTTTAAAGTACCGCTTCTCCGAAGAAGAGAGCGATTTTATCAATTTAAATAATCGATCTGAAGGCGTTTTTGCCAAAAAGTAAGGGTTAAGGTGGATGGTAGACGGTGGACGATAGACGGCTGCCATACGTTGTTTTCCAGGTCGATTTCCACAGATTTATAAATGTATCACTTTATGTATAACCTATTTTGTTATAGAACACGAAAATGATGAAAGTCGCCTACTACGAACGAATTGCAGTTATTAACTATCAACTCAACTACTGCCAACTATTTATACTTCCTCTGTTTCATAACGCGGCTCGGAAATCGCTAATAATCCCATAAAAGTTAGGAAGCCGTTTAAAGCAATAATCATAAAACCAAACTCGAATCCTCCTAATAACTCAGCAGAATACAAGTTAATAAAAAAGGAAACAATTGGAGCTAATAAGCAAATTGGTAATACAAATCGATCTCGCACTTGCAGCTTGGTCAACATTCCAAAGCTGTATAAACCTAGCAACGGTCCATAAGTATAACCTGCTGCTTTAAATACTTGTGTAATTACCGAATCATTACTGACTGCGTTAAAAATCAGAATTAAAATAAGTAGTAGAATTGAAAATCCAACATGTACTCTAAAACGCGTTTGTTTCTGTTCGGTTTCTTCTTTTTCTCCTTTTTCAAAATCTAAGAAATCTACGCAGAAAGAGGTCGTTAATGAAGTCAAAGCAGAATCTGCACTAGAATAAGCAGCAGCAATTAAACCTAAAATAAAGATAATTCCGACCGTAGGAGAGAGGTGTTGCAAAGCAATTAGAGGAAATAATTCATCCGTTTTTTCAGGAATGGCTATCCCAATATTTGCTGCATAAATGTATAAAAGTGCGCCTAAAGACAAGAAGAGTAAGTTGGCAAAAATTAAGATAACACTAAACGTAAACATGTTCTTCTGTGCATCTCCTAAAGTCCGACAGCTCAAGTTTTTTTGCATCATATCCTGATCCAAACCTGTCATTACGATTGCAATTAACGCACCACTGATAAACTGTTTGAAGAAGTTATTGGGATCGCTCCAGCCACCTTCAAAGAAAAACATCTGGCTGTAGTCACTTTGCTGAATTTGAAAAATCAAACCACTCACATCTTCGTTTAGTGCATGACCAATTCCAAATATCGTTAATACGACCGCCGTTAACATACAAACGGTCTGCAAGGTATCTGTCCAGACAATGGTCTTAATTCCTCCTTGAAAAGTATACACCCAAATCAGTAAGATTGCGATTATAACGGTAAGAAAAAAAGGTACTCCAAAAGCGTCCATCACAAAACTTTGCAATACAATTGCGACTAAATACAAGCGAAAAGATGCTCCGATAATTCGTGAGAGCAAGAAAAAACCCGCCCCCGTTTTGTAAGAAAAATAACCAAACCGCTCTTCGAGATAACCATAAATCGAGGTTAAATTCATTCGATAATAGAGTGGCAACAACACAGTAGCTATAACCAAATACCCCAGCAAATAGCCAAAAACCATTTGCATATAAGAAAAGGCTTGATTCGCACCGCCTGCTCCTACTACTCCCGGAATCGAAATAAAGGTCACGCCTGATAAAGACGCACCAATCATCCCAATGGCAACTAATAGCCACGGCGACTGTCTACCTGCAATAAAAAAGTCTTGATTATCAGCATTTCGGCTTGTGAAATAAGAAACGAGCATTAATACTAAAAAATAGCCAATGACAACGCCGAGGATGATATATGGACTAAGTCCTTGAATCATTGTGGAGGAAATTGAGATGGAACGAGAGAATAAAATCTCAACTAAGTAAACTTCAAAAAATAACTTCGTCGTTTTTTAAATAGCGAAGTTGTTTTTTGATCAATACTAAAATTCGCAGTAAGTTAGATAGAAAATATTGTTTTTGGAAGGTTAAGTCGCTAAGGTAAGGAAAATTTGGAAAGTGAATTTTAACGTGCAATTGTAAAATTGTGCAATTGTGTGCCGCAATAGACTCACAATTGCACAATTGCTCAATTTTTATTGAATAATCAATTTGCGGTTGACTACTCCTTCTTCAGTTTGTAGCTGTAAAAAGTAAATACCCGTTGCCAAGTTAGTCGTATTGAAGCGGTGTTCAGTCGTTCCACGATCTAGTGGTTGGTGGAAAAGTGATTTTCCATCTACGCTAAACAATTGCACATTTACCCGCTCTGTAATGGCTTGATTAAAATTCAAACTAAACCAATCTTGAGCTGGATTAGGTGCAAGTAAGAATTCAAACCCAACGATGTCTTCCGTTGAAGATGCTTCTACCGTAAAAGTAAAAGTAGCCGAAGGTGCACTGCCACAATCATTCCCTGTCGTTACCCGCCAGAAATACGTTCCCATTTCTAAAGGATCACTGACCGTAAAAGAAGTCGTATTCACATTATCAGTTACTACGGTACTATTATCAGAAAATTCCGCATCTGTCGCCACTTCAATAAAATAAACATCAGCACCCGCTACTGCTTGCCATTCAAAAGTAACGTTTGGTGCAATTAATGGTGCCTCATCTACTGGATTCGTGAGCGTCGTTGCCATTGGCGTGGCTATAACCTCAATAGTCACGTCAACACCATTGCTGTTTTCTCCATCAGCTGCAATAAATGTAATGCTGTAAGTTCCTACGGCAACACCAGCTAATCCATCCAATACAACTTCCGTTGAACCGCCTGGTGACACAGGGTTCTCACTGTAAGTTACGGTTACATCATCTGGTAAATTATTAGAACTAATCGTTGCGCCAGCTTCAAGAAAACTTTGTCCAACAGAAATATTAAAAATCGCTTGCTCTCCTTGGCAAATAGCAACCGTATTAGGAGAAGCGACTACTGCTAAATCTTTAAAAGTTCTAAAAGTTGAAATCTCCGAAGTAGTAATGCCACAATCATTTTCTGTTGTTACGCGCCAAAAGTATTCCGTATCCAATTCTAGACTTACGCTGTAAGAAGGATCGGTAACCATTTCACTAATGACTATATTCATAAAGTCAACATCCGTCGCTACTTCTACGAGATAGCCATTTGTATTATCGACATCGTTAAAGCGCAGAGTAGTAGTCGTAGTTACATCCGTTGCATTATTCGTCGGCCGAGTTAGCGTCGCGGCGGTTGGTGTTTCTTCTAAGGTTAGCTCCAATTGAGAAAAAGCAATGTCTTCGCCATCTGTTGCAGTAAACAAAATATTGTAAGCACCAGATGTGCCAGTTTGAAAGTCACTGATTGTAACGGTCAAATTATCACCCGGTCTCGGATTAGTACTACTGTATTCAATAGTAGCTCCTGCTGGTAAATTCTCTGCACCTAAACTAAATGATTCAGCAGAAAAATCCGTTCCGATCGCTAAATCAAAAGTAAGCGTTTCACTCAAGCAAATAGATGCTTCAGTAGTTGTAGATGTCAAAGTAAAATCACCTAATAGTGCTGTACAAAAATCTAAGCCCCAACCTGACAACTCACCACCATCTTGCGAAGCGCCATCTGTAACAGTCAATGTCCAAGTTCCTTGTGGATTCTCTCCGTTGAAATCTGCTAAAGAACCAGCAGGTTGGTAAGTACCGCCATCATTATAGGGACAAGGCAAAGCATTTGGACTAGCTTCATCATCTAGGCTAAGGTTGAAATCATCTTCGTCAAAACAACTCGGAGAAACCAATGTAACTGTCGTACCACTCGGACTAGTTAGGGTAAAACCTAAATCAGCAATCCAAGTATGTTCGCCACGTAGATTAATGACATTCATATCTACAATCTCACCGTTATTCAATACCTCAAGCGTAGAAGTATAAGTATTTGGAGGTCCAGTGCTAATACTAATTGGAATATTTGCAGAAGCAAAATTAGCACAAACTACTCTCGCTGTCTCAAAACTAATTGGTGGAGACCAATCATTTTCTCCACAAGTATTCATTGCTCTTACCCGCCAATAATAAGTTGTTTGTGCTTGTAGGTTTTCAGACGCAAAGGAATTGGCGGTCAATCCGAAACCGCTATCTGTATCAACATTAGTAAAGGCAGAATCAGTTGAAATTTCAATATCGTAGGTTGTCCCCGTCCCCTGATCTTCCCAATCAAAAGAAGTCACTAAACTCACATTCTCAGCAGCATCCTGTGGACTTACTAAAGCAACTACCGTAGGCACATCTGCAAAAATAGATAAGCCTAATTCAGTCGTTACACTATCTACTCCATCTGTTCCTGTCAACACAATTGTATAATCGCCTGCTGGAATTTCAGTAATATTAGGAATAGTTAGAGAAACAGTATCTCCTGGCATTGGCATGTCCATAGAAAATTCCAACTGAGCGTTAGTAGGAATAGTTGTACTATCTATCACAATCGTAACCATCCCTGCAAAGTTTTCACTTACCGCTAGAGAATATTCCGCTGCCCCTTCTTGACAAAACTCAAAGTTCGATTGCTCTGCCTGCACAAAGAAGTTACATGCCCGCGCCCAACGTCCTTCTATTTCCGTCAGACCCGTATTATCTGGGTCTAACCACGGCTGCAAACTTGCTTCAGGCGTACCGTTACCAACATAAGATAAATCGAACCGACCGTAAACGTCATATTCGCTATTACCACAAGCAGCCAAGCCACCAAACAATTGACCAATCACCATCCGTGTCTTAGGATCAAATAATGGTGAACCAGATGAACCACCTTCCGTTGTCCCAATATCCCAGTCACTAATTCTGTGATATGCGCCAGTACTACTGACTGCTCCTCCTTGAGAGCCATATTGCAATGCATCTTCTTCAAAAGAAATCCGCTTTTCATCGGTTCCAGGATGATGGATACAAACTGCACCTTCAGGAGTATAGGTCTTAGCATCCCAACCAGCAAAATATGCATTTGCTTCTTCTACGATAGGGTCATCAAATTCAATTAGAGTAAAATCAGTTGCCGCCGCAGTAGCTCTTAAAACAGCACCCGTATTAAAAACGTCTAAACTTCCTACATTTACATTTCCACTTGCAGGAGTATTTGGCTGGCGACAAGTGGGGCTTTCAAAATTCCAATAACTAACAATTGAGGGCGCTTGTCCTGCTGTAACACCACAGTGATCTGCTGTCATGTAAAAAGGCGTACAATCTTGACGGGCGTTATTTACTAAAAAACCCGTACAAGCGCGAATTCCTCCTAAAGAGTACATTGATACAGATTGGATAATATCGCGATAATCTTCTACTACTTCCCATCCATCACCTGCACCACAAATCACATCTAAATTACAAGAACCTGACTGTGGATCGATAAAGCCCATGAAGTCATGATTAACGGAAGTTAATTCTAACTGAACCGCTGATTTTTTACTCGGTGCGACTTGTAACTCAATGACCATTTCGCTACCCACCATAATCGGTGTCCATAATTGAAAGTGCTCTTCATTATCAGCAGGGGTAAATGGTCCGCGTACTGTTTCATAATCAGGCGTGTATAAAATTAAACTTGCCGAAGTCGGTAATTGAAAAGTAGTAAAACCTAGGTTAAGCGATTTTGCTCCTAATGACTTTAAACGCACGCGCCATAATTCATTTCCATTTGCTAATTTCTCCCAGTGACCATGTGAACTAGGCGTGATGTTTACGGAAATAGCTTCTGCAAATGCTGGCGCACGTCCAGGGCGGCGCGCTGCCATTTCTTGGTCGTATAGTTTTTTGTTGTCTTGTAGTGGTAAAACAATTTGCTCTACCTCTGATAATGGTGTTTTGGTGTCGGCGATGCGATCATCGTTCTGCGCGAAGCCAATGAACGATAGGAATAGGGATAAGCCCAATAACAGACTTGATTTCATGTTGGAAAATTAAAAAGTAATGATAGAATTTGTGAAAGTTGTGGAAGGTACTCTCTAAGGAACTGCCAACAAATGTATCACTTCTCTAGCGGCTTTCCAATTGCTAATTTTAAGAATAGTAATTGACTGACAAAAGAACAACGCAAGTTGAGGGCAGCCAATACCATCAACCTGCGCGCTACATTTAATATTCGCTCGGTTCTGCTTCGGAAATCACGAGTGGAATTTGTTTGCGTATTTCGTTTTGTTGCGATTTCGGTAACTGTACGTAAGCGACCTGATATTTACTTTGTGCCGCAGCGTTCCAAAGTTCATTGTATGCACCTTTCAATTCATTGTACACTTCAACGTAAGTTTCATAAGAGGTCTGTCGATCATTTTGTAGGGAGATAATAGCATTTTTAGGATTGGAAGGTAAATTTTCTAATCCATTCGGATTCATAATAAACGCCTTCGTTCGTTCGCGCAATTGCGCTAATTGCAAATATTCCGTCTCGACCAGAAGCTGGTTTTCTTTATTCACCTTGACGGTAAATACGTTATCCTCGTTTAGTGGTGTAGGTTCTTGATTAGGTACAAACGGAGGGAGTTTAATTGAAATGCCTGAATCCTGAGTAATGGTAGTGGTAACCAAAAAGAAGATCAATAATAAAAAAGCAATATCTGCCATAGAACCCGCATTGACAGAAGCATTGATGCGCCGTTTTTTCATGATAATAAAATTTAAATGTGATGAAATTAACGGCAGTTGTTTCGACTATTAAAATAGATGCACTTGGTTTTAAATTTGGTGTAAATCCAATAAGTGAAAAATAATTGTTTCTAAATTTAAAACAATTGTTGTTTTTTAAAACTATTTGTTTTAAATTTGTATCATCAGAGATTTTTTATTGATTGTTTTCAGATTTTATACACACATTTTTTACAACAGAGAAACGAACCTTACAATTCTAGCTATCAATCTAACCAACTGTTATTTTCTGCTACCAAAGGTTCGTATTTTTAAAACAAGGGACTATGCAAAAAGGAATTTTGGGGCAACAAGTGCTACCCTACATCAAGCGTCATTGGTTTAAATTAGGATTGGGAGCGTTAGTCATTTTTGTTTTTTTAAAAAAGGATTTTTCGTTTCAAATCAACTTACGCGCACCGCAAAACATTGAACAACAAATTGCTCCGAGCCAACAAACAGCACGGAAGAAAAAAGAAGTATTGACAGATGCTTCTGCTACTCCAGTAGCCAAGAAGAAATCGCCCGTTATTGATAAACTAAGCATGCTATTTATTGGCGGCGAAGAGAAATCGGATGGGCATTTTAAAGAATTTATGGCAATTTCAGATAGTAAGAAAGAAACCTATATGAAACGTTTTGCGCATATCGCAGTAGCTGAAATGGAAAAATATGGTATTCCTGCTTCTATCGTTTTAAGTAGCGCTTTACTACAGAGTCAGGCTGGGCAGCGCGATGTGGCATTAAATAGTAATAATCATTTTGCTACGCCTTGTACTAGTGACTGGCGCGGTAGCGAAGAAAGCTATCAAGGAAAATGTTACCGCGAGTACGATAGTGCCTGGGGAAGTTTTCGCGACCATACGCTTTTTTTAACAACAGGTAAAAATACCAGTTTTAAAAAATTAGGTCGTACTAATTACAAAGATTGGGCACAGGCAATTGGAAAAACTGACTTGAATGAATCAGGTCATTTAGGTAAGAATTTAATCACCATAATCGAACAATACCAACTTCATCAACTAGATGAATAAATAGGAGAAAGGTAAAGAGGAAATATCAAGGGAGTCTAATTAAGTGCCTCTTCATTCTTTTCTTTTAATCCTTTACCCTATGCAAGAATAAATAAAAATGGATACCTCTTTGTTAATGTGGAAGTCGCTTTGGCTTCCACTTTTTTGTTTTATATCTTTTCAATTGTGTTAAAAAACGGGACTCGTACAGAGGTTTTATCAAACATTTCTACATACAAAACATAAGTTAAAACAACAATTTCTTCGTCGTTGGTATAACAAATTTGATTTTCAAGTGGAAATAGACTAATTTGTTAATGAAATAATAAAACAAGAAGTAACTCTTATCTACTTCTTTCGTCCTAAAGAGGAATAATTACTCAACACTTGTTGTGTTTTCTCTTCACTCACTACTCAATTATTTTTTCTAATCAAACCAACGACTATGGGTCTTTTAAGTGAATTTAAAAAGTTATTTTTTGCAGCAGAATCTGTTTCTAAATCTGCCGCTAATAAAGCTGCGGAAGCAGGAAAAGAAGCGGGGAATCAAATGAAAAATCGTGCAGATGAATTATTTGATGATGTACGAGAGTCCGCAGCAGAAATGGCGATAGATATACAAGATAAAGCAGAACAAACGTGGGATAAGGCAAAAGATACAATGGATGATGTGGGCGATACGATTATGGAAAAAACTGAAGGTGTGCGCCAACAAGTAAGCGAAACAGCTGAGCAAGTAGGTAGTAAAGTGATGGAAACTTCCGAAAAAGTAGGTAAGGAAGTCCTAGATCGTACTGCGCCACTGCGTGATAAGGTTGCGGATACTGCGGAAAATTTGGGTGGTACGATTATGGGTACATCCGAATCTGTCGGTAAAGATATTTTAGAAAAAGGGGGCGACGCGTTTGAAAAAACCAAAGGGTTTGCCGAAAATATTGGCGCAACCATTTTAGGCACGGCAGGCAAAGCCAAAGAAAAGGCGACTGATTTCGCACAAGATGCTTTCTCTAGTGCAGAAGACTTTGCTAAAGGCGCGGCGGATGATGCTTTTGATGCCAAAGATGCGATGGCAGATCAAGCCAAAGCAAAAATGAGTGCCGCAGATAATTCGCTCGATGATATGATCGAAAAAGCAAAAAATGTCGGCGATAGCTTATCTAATAAAGTAGAAGATGTTTTTGATAACCTGACAGATAAAGTTGCTGCTTCTGATGCTGCCGAAGCTGCGGCTAAGGCTTCTCCAAAAATTGGTTACGATAATGTAAAGGGTAGTTTGCTGGATGGACAAGACGACTTTTTTGCGAAAGCAGAAAAATTTGCACAAGGTGATTACCACGGCGAAGGAAAGAAAGCGGCGGAAGAATCAATCGGTGATGTGGGCGATATTAAGATCACTAAAGATCCAAACTATCAACGTACACCAACGGAAGGAACAGTAGCAGGCTTTGAAGATTTAGATGGCGATGGTAATGAAATTATTGATGATGCCATTATTGATGAAGATTAATTTGAATGGTTGATGGTAGAAGGCAGACGGCGGACGGTTTAAAATCGTTCGCCGTTTGTGTATCTACGACCAAATACTCAGTACTTTCATCAAAGCCGTAAGTGAGTGTGGATGAGCGATTTCGCCATTTTTAATGCGCTTAATAACTTCTGACTTTGATAAAACCACTACTTCTACGTCCTCTCCTTCATCCAACTGCACCACGTCCGTTTTAGCTACATTCCGCGCTACGTATTGATAAATAACACTATCCATAAATACAGGGTTGGCTTGTACACTTCCCAAGTATTCCCATTCTTTTCCAGTGTATCCCGTTTCTTCGCTTAATTCTCGCTGTACCGCAGTCAAATGATTTTCGCCTTGATCAATAAATCCACCTGGCAATTCCAATGTATAATCCTGAATTCCAAAACGATACTGACGCACCAAAACAATTTCGTCATTTTCCGTAATGGCAACTACATTGGCAGAATCATTTGATTCTAAAACGGTTGCTCGCAGTTCAGTTTGATTTCGTGGATTTACCAGATGATCAAAACGCACCCGAAAAATACTGAGATCTTCACCTGGTTCCGATTTTAATAACTTCCATTTTTGAACAGCTGATTTTTTTTTCATGAATGTGCGATAAGTAATGGACGAATAATTTCGAATTGATTAGTTATAAAATGAACGTAGTACGTTCCGCTCGGCAAATGTGGCAAGTTTATCGGTAATTGGTGCTTTCCAACTGAATATTTTTTTGTTAATTCTTGATGCATCAACTTACCGTCAGCATTATATATTTTTAGCGAAAGCTCCGTTGGAATTTTTAAAGAAAAAACCGCATTTGTTAATACTTGCGCGGGGTTAGGATGTAGCAGTTCTAATTGAAATGTCGTTTGTAATGGCTGCTGTTCCACAGTCGCGGTGGGTTCATTGAGTTGAACTTTTGCATTGTATAAATTAATATTACCATTATTCTCTCGCCCATCTGCCCAAACAGCATACGCCTGATTTTCGGTAGCAATAACCTGCGTGTATTCACCGATTCCGAAATCGCTATTGCGCTGTCCTATTTTAGAAAAATCCGAAGGACGAGAACTAAGCGGTAACTGTTCATCAAAAGTTTGTCCACCATCTTTGGAACGAGCAAAGTAATAATGTGTCAGTCGGTTATTATCGTCTTCGCGGCGATCGTACCAACACATTACGACTTCTCCTTGTGGATTTACCGCTAAGGTAGAATAGTACTGGTGAATGCGTGGTTCGTTGTCATTATTCACAACTTGTGGCGTTGACCACGTTTCGCCATCATCATCGGAAAAAGTAAGAAAAACATCTAATCCATAATCAAAACTATTCAGTTCTTTATCTGTCCAAGTCAGGTAAATTCGATTACTAAATGCGCCATTAGAATTGTCAATTCCCAAATGAGGGCAAGGATATAAACGTCGCAGCCCTGTTTTATCAATCGGGTTAATCACAGAGAAGTCATTATAGTACATTCGTAAATTGGTGACCTGCTTTGGTGCAGAAAAGCTTTCTCCACCATCCGTTGATTTTACTACGTGTAGAGCGGTACTTCCAGGTTGATTTGTAACAAAACTGACAAATATATCTCCCTCGCGATTAGTGACGATACTTGGAGATTGTACCACCCGAAATTCATTTTTATCAACGGCAACAGTAGCTACAGTGGGCGTTTCATTTTGGTCTTTACGAATAACCTCAATTTGATATTCGTTTTCCGTTGAATAAATATAAGATAGATAAACGCGATTTTGAAAAGGAGAATCGCTGCTATTATCAATTGTGAGCCACGGTTTATCAAATACACCTTCCGTTAACGTATTCACTACTTGGGTTGTCCAATTTTCACCATTATCAGTTGAATTAGCTAGAATCAATCGCGCTTCAAATCCTGCCGATAAAAAATCCCAAACTAGATAAGTCAAATAAACCGTCCCGTCCATTGCGTAACTCAAAACAGGATCGCCGATAAAATTTATATTAGTTGAGTTTTCGATTGCACCATTATAGTCGCTTTGTTTCCAGTTGAGCCCCCCATTATTGGAATAATAAATTGAAATGCGCGAATTATCTGTACCGGGTAACGGAGAGAAATCATTTACCGCAGCGGCGACTAATTGATTTACATTATTGGGGTTTACCGCAAGAGTAGTTTCTGATTCTGGACGTTCACTAATGCCAACGCTACTGTCTTGCGCAACTAATGCGATGGGCATTAAAAAGAAAAGTATTCGATAAAAAGTCACCATGAAATTTTTTATCAAATTACGACTTTTTATTTATGAAATGATAAGAATTACTACGGAGAAACGGAAAATGTCGGATGGAGGCAATATAGTAGTAAGCACTCTAGCTACTATACTTTTTATAAATATCATCAACTGCCACAGCTAATTTATGATCTTTTTCGGTTACTTTATTACCAGCATCGTGTGTAGTTAATTGAAATTCTACGGTATTGTAAACATTACTCCAATTAGGGTGATGTCCTTGCTTTTCAGCAGCAAAAGCAACTTCCGTCATGAAAGCAAAAGCTGTAGTAAAGTTTTTAAATTCAAATTTAGCACAGAGCTGATCGTTGTTTTCTTTCCAATTACTCATTATGTTTTGTTTTAGAAATATCGAAATGGTTAAAATAAAAATAGGCACGTAACTTTCATCACGCGCCTATTTTAAGACTAAAGCTGACTATTTTTTTATAAAAAATCAGCGTAGTCATCGTCTTTAGTCGATTTATTTGACCTGCCATCATTAGCAAAATCCCAATCGTATTGATTCAAATTTTGCAAACCTGCCTTCAATAAATCAATCGTTGCGCGGATGTCTGCTTTGTTTACAGTCTCAATCGTTTGGTGCATATTACGGAGCGGAATCGAAATCGCGCCTGCGATAGAACCATTTTTACCATAACGTTGAATACCTGCCGTATCTGTACCACCTGCTGTTAAAACTTCGGGTTGCCACTTTATGTTTTGCTCTGTTCCCAATTTTTTCAGATAACGTACCATTCGGTAATCACAAATGGTCATACCATCCATAATTTTAATGGCAGTCCCCTTTCCTAAACGCGTTACCATTTCGTGGTTCTGCGCGCCAGGTACATCAAAAGCAATGGTGACATCCAAGCCAAAACCAAAGTCAGGGTTAATGTGCCCCGCTGATGAAATAGCTCCCCTCAATCCTACTTCTTCTTGCACCGTAAATACACCATAAATATCGTAAGGCACTTCCTCGTCTTTCAATTCACGCAACGTTTCCAATAAAATATAAACCGATACGCGATTATCCAACGACTTACCATTCACACACTCGCCCATTTCAATTAGATCGCGGTCGCGCGTAATCGAATCGCCAATCTCAATCAATTCTTTCACTTTCGCTGCTGGCAGTCCCGTATCAATAAAATAGTCTTTAATCGGATAAGCCTTCGTTCGTTCTTCGGGCTTCATCAAGTGAATAGGTTTGCATCCAATTGCTCCAATGACATCTTCTCTTCCATGAATAATCACTCGCTGCGAAGTCAACGTTTTTGGATCAAAACCTCCCAAAGTATGAAAACGAATAAATCCATCATCATCCACATGGGTTACGATAAACCCAATTTCATCCATATGCGCTGCGACCATCGCACGCTTGCGCTCTTTTCCACGTTTTATCGCTACCACATTCCCCATCGCATCTACGGATACTTCGTCCACGATTCCTTTCAACTCTTTTTGTACTAAAGCTCGTACTTGCTGCTCGAAACCAGGTGCACCTGGGGTTTTACAAATTCGCGCAAGAAGATCAAAATTTATCATATAGCTTTTATTCTTATTGTAAAATTAGTTCGCAATCATTGATTTACCTTACAAAAACCGCGCAAAAATACCGATTATCATAGACGCACTAAAATTAAACCTAATCTAATTCGTCTCATTCCAGTATAATTATGCTAAAATTGCGCTGCGAAGGTAACAGATTTTTTACCAATTTACATTTTGTTCGTCTCCGAAGTAGATTGATGTATTAATTTGAAATTAAAAAAGCTGAAGTCACTCACGATGAACGGAATAGCAACTAAAGGCGACCAAGTATTGACAAAATAATAACGACCAACTTCTTCCATGTCATTAGTTAAAAAATTAGCGGGCGAAACAGCAATCTACGGAATCAGTAGTATCCTAAGTAGATTGTTAAATTATGTGTTGTTAACGCCGTTTTTTACTCGTGTATTTTTTAAAGGAGAATACGGAGCTATCTCTATTTTATTCACTGTTTCGGCTTTTCTGATGATCCTTTTTACCTACCGCATGGAAACCGCGTTTTTTCGGTTTGGAAATCAAAAAGAAGATCTTAATAAAACCTTTTCTACGGCGAGTATTTCACTACTTACTTCTACGCTAGTTTTTTTGCTGCTTGGGCATTTGGCTAGTACCGAAATTTCTAATCTATTAACTTTCCCTGATCATCCTGAATATTTTATTCTACTCCTTTGGTTGATAGCTTTTGATGCCTTGTCGGCTATTCCCTTTGCTAGATTGCGACTGGAAAATCGCCCTTTCAAATTTGCTTTTATAAAAACGCTAAATATTGTTATTAATATTATCGCCGCTTATTTCTTTTTGAGTTGGTTGCCCTATTTGATTGATCGTGGCTTTTCACAACTATCATTTTTGTACGATGCTGATAACCGAATTATTTACGTTTTTATAAGCCAACTGATCGCAAGCATCATTACCTTTCTGTATTTAGTACCTCTTTATTTTAAGATGCAATGGCAGTTTGATACTGAACTATGGAAACGAATGTTTTGGTACGCCATGCCATTGATTATAGTAGGTATTGCCGCCGTTATTAATAGTTTAATTGCCATTCCGTTATTAAAAATTTATCTACCTGAAACGTTAGAAAAAAATCAAGAGGTAGCAGGTCTTTACGGTGCGACTGCGAAATTGGCAATCTTAATGAATCTATTCACTCAAGCCTTTAATTACGCTGCTGAACCTTTCTTCTTTCGCAACGCCGATCGAGAAGATTCAAAACAGATTTATGCGGATGTAGGGCAAGCGTTTGCCTTGGTTGGTAGTATCGTTTTTTTAGGCATTATGCTCTACTTAGATGTCATTAAATTCTTCTTAGGAAAAGACTTTCAGACGGGCTTAGAGATTGTCCCAATTTTATTACTGGCCAACTTTTGCTTAGGCTTGTATTATAATTTTTCAATTTGGTATAAATTGACTGACCGCACTAAGATTGGCGGTTATATTTCGCTAGGAGGCGTTGCAATTACGTTGGCAATTAATATTATTTTTATTCCGATCATTCAATATCCTGCCCCTGCTTGGTCAGCTTTGACGTGTTATGGTTTTATGGCAGCAATGAGTTTAAAAAAAAAAAAAAAATACTATCCTGTACCTTATCCCATTCAACGCATGTTGAGCTATATTCTAATTGCAGTCGGCGTATTTTCGTTAAATACGTTGCTTTTAGAAATGCTACAATTAGAACAACTGCTAAGTATAACC
>JBGCES010000894.1:0-2337 GCA_045106545.1 Saprospiraceae bacterium | reverse complement strand
CCTTTTCCATCATTTGCCGTAATAGATATTTCCCTTTCCCATTTTGAATCAAGAATCGATCGGGTAACTGCGCCGCCGCCGCAAACAAATCTGGATCGAGAAAAGGTGCGCGCACTTCCAGCGAATTTGCCATGCTCATGCGATCCACTTTCACGAGCATATTACCTGGTAAGGTATGTTGAGCGCGGTAATACATGATTTTTCTAAGCGGAGAATGATTACAAATATGCGGTGGATAGGACTTTAATTTCACAAAATCATCCATTTGATTGGCGGGTAAAAATGCTCCTATTTCCTGCGCCGTAAAAAATTCATTAAGCGCAATTGGAATATCATCCAACGGCTGCAAACTGGTCGCTACGCCGCGTTTGATTTGTCTAATTTTTTCAAATTGCTGACTAAAACGGAATTGCTGTAACCAGCTTAAACTATAATTACCAAACTGCCGCAATCCTTTCGGTACTTGCTTTAATTTGATAATTTTTTGATACCATTGAAAAATATCGTAACCGCCAAATAATTCATCTCCTCCATCGCCCGAAATCGCTACTTTGACGTGTTTACGAATCTCCCGCGTCAGCAGATAAGTAGGAATCGCCGAACTATCGCGGAACGGCTGCCCGACGCTATCAATAATTGTCCAAAATAAGTCTTCCGTAAAATCATAGTTTGGAATGACCAATTCGTGGTGTTCCGTCCCCCAGCGTTCAGCAACTTGCCGCGCGATTTTACTTTCGTCAAAAGCAGCGTCTTCAAAACGCGCATTGAAAGTCTGAATCGGCTGTGCGCTATTTTTTTGTAATAACGCCACTAGCGAACTCGAATCAATTCCACCCGATAAAAATGCGCCCAAAGGTACGTCACTAATACGTTGCCGTTGTACTGCTTTTTCTAAATGTGGCTGAATAAATGCGATGGCATCCGCTTTCGTCTTTAAGGCATGATTGGTTTCATATTTGATTTGAAAATAAGGCTCAATGCGCATTTCTGCCTGCGATATTTCCATAAAATGCCCCGGTGGCAAACTGTAAACGTCGGCAAACATAGTCATCGGTTCGGGTAACAGCGATGTACGAAAATAATACGGTAATGCCGCTTGATTTAATCGCCGTGGTAAGGCGGATTGCTGGAGGAGCGAAGTCAGCTCACTCGAAAAAGTCAATACGCGATCCTGCCAATGATAAAACAGTGGTTTTTTTTTGTTTTTATCCCGCGCCAGCAAGTACGTTTGCTGTTTTTTATCAAACAGACAAAAAGCAAACATTCCGCGTAGTCGCTTCAGCATTGCCGTACCATAACTTTCGTACAAATGAACGAGCACTTCCGTGTCAGACTGCGTTGTAAACTGATGTCCCTCCGCAATTAATTCCGCACGTAATTCGCGGTAATTATAAATTTCACCATTAAAAAAAACGCCGATGTCTTGCGTTTCATTAAAGATCGGTTGTGTTCCATTATCGAGGTCAATAATTGACAACCGCCGCATTGCCAGAGCGCAATGGTTATCATCATAATTGCCACCAGCATCGGGACCGCGGTGCAGGATAGCTTGATTCATCGCCTTCACCCAGGTCACCCGTTGGTCTGGTGAATACTTGTCCGCTAAGTCAATGATACCGCAAATGCCACACATGAGTAGTTGGTAGTTCTAAGTTGGTAGTTTATAGTAAAATGGCTAGGGTGGAGCTTACTGCTCCGTCCTAGCTTTGTTGTGTTATGTGCTAAATCTCAGTGACAGCGGAAAGCTCTGACCGAGACAAGATTTATGCAACTGCCTGTTACCTAAAATAAAAACGGCTCCAATCAAACCATCTTATCCATCTATTTTACAGGTTTCAATTGTTTTAAAATTCGAAAAGGAGAACCGCCGATCACGACATTATCGGGTACGTCTTTATTTACCAAAGTATGCGCACCCATGACGACATTATTACCAATAGAAACGCCTTTCAAAATCGTACATTTATCCGCGATCCAGACGTTGTTTCCAATACGAATCGGCGCAGTATCGTAGCCGTCTAACTGTAATTGATCGCCACTAAATTGATAGTGATGATCGTGATCGAGAATACTTACAAATTGTCCAATAGTTACGTGATCGCCAATCTCGATTCGTTCGTGCGCTACAATTCTACTGTATTTATTAATATTGAAATTTGCTCCGACTTGCAATTTGCCCTTAGCGTACAACATCACGTGATCGTTAACGATCATGCGACCACTGGCGCGAATTTCGCCCGTTTTAAAAATGTGAATACCGCAATTCCGCCCCAGCATCGAAAGCCTTGGAACGCTAAATTTTTTACCATAAAAAAGCCGCGCCCAAGCAAAGCGCAG
>JBGCES010000893.1:0-17897 GCA_045106545.1 Saprospiraceae bacterium | reverse complement strand
CACGAACAGGTGTAAATAAACATAGTGTGTGGGCTCTGGAAGTAGCCCTTAAAAGCTACTTCAACAGTGCTACTTTTTTCAAAGATTGGGGGATAAGCGACAAACGAGTCGCTCCCCGAACTTTTTTTGTGCAGAGTGATTTGAGGCGTTGCAGTTAGTCACAGGTTAAAAAACTTGTGCGACAATCACGAACAGGTGTAAATAAACATAGTGTGTGGGCCAGAGTCGGCATTTAGTCGACTCACAGTGCTACTTTTCGAGAGACCGGAATAACAATCAATAGATTGTTATCCGGTCTTTTACTTTGTATAAAGTATAAATAATTACATAATTCACTCAATATCAATTCTCTACCTTCCAATTTCTACCCAATAGAGTCCCTAGTCCCTTCCCGCTATTTTCACCCATTTATCTGCTACTATTCAATGGCTGAATTGGATTAATTTTTGCCTTATTTTCCTTTTTAATCATCTACTCAGATGCTAAGTGCCTCGCAATAATTTGTTATTCCTCCTCCATGTTTAGAATATTTTTATTACATCTCTGTTGTCTAAGTGGTGTTTTGCTATTGGGGCAAACAGATGCTACAGTATTGCAACAACTGGAAGTACAACTGCATCAAGGGGAAGTAAGGGCATTACGAGATGTGGCTACTTTTTTAGAAAATCCACAGCTAAAAAAGCAAGCGTTAAGGTTATTACAAAGCTATACTTTACTGACCCCAGAAGAATGGGATCCACGTAATTCTAAAGCCGCACAGGAACGTTTTTTTAAATTATATTATCAGCACGAAAATGAATGGGAGTTTTCTCCTTTATTAGATGCATTTTACCTTACGCCATTAGAGTTCCAAGATGTAAAGCACGTGGTAAAATCAGGCGATACTGGAGAAGAAATTGATATACAGCTACGATTTTTAATTCGTGATTTCCGTACAGCAATACAGGAAAAATCAGTTGAAAAAATCAAATATAAGCTACAACAAATCAGGAATTTACAATCCAAAGAAGCCAACCGTTTTTTACTTTCTCTTTTTGAGGAACCCGCTTTCCAAAACCCTAAACGACCTTATTATTATTTATTGATGAACGAGATTAGCGCGTTACCTCACGCGGAAAATCTACAACTTGTTCTCAACCACCTAGAAGAAAAAAAACTATCACGTCTTAAAGCTATTGCGTTCCTTTCTAGACTCACCAACGTTCAAGCCGTTGAAAATAATACCAAACAACTGACTCAGCGTTATCGGCATCTACTCGATTCTCTGGGGAGCATGGCGCAGCTGAGGCAGTATGGTTACAATCAAACTTCTCGACTTCGTCCTAGCTTTTTTGAACACGCCGTAGATTATTATGGTATGGTTTTAAGTAACGCGGAACCGTACCCTTGGATCGTTAAAAATGCTATTCAGGATGTATTGCAGACCGAACATCCCCGTGCTTTGTTCTACGTAGCGGCACAATTGTTTCAGTTTAGAAATCGTCCAGACTGGGTGTATTCAATTACCGAGATACAGGAAATTTTACAGCAACAAACTGGATTGCACGTTGCGATTGAAAATACGAAAGGAGTGTTGCGCTTTGATACCGATTTAAACTCCGATCCGATTGCGTTGAGTAATTACGTTACCTACTGGGCCGCATACTACGAAGATTACGAATGGGATATGCTCCGCAAGCGATTTGTCAATAAAAATCAGGCAATTGCGCAAACAGAAGTTTACGAAAGTTTGTTTCGCCGCTTAAATTCTGCTAATGATTCGGTCGCCATCGCTTCTTATCTCGCACTGACCCAAGGCGATCCAATTGAAGTGTTGGCTCTAGCCAAAAAATATAAAGACCTACTCCGCAATTATAATAAATCGCTTCCTTCTTTTAAATACAGTTATCTCGAACAGTTGGTACAATTGATTCACTTCTGTGAACAAAACAGCTATTCTTATACCGCTTCACCGCAAGTAGAACAGATGATAGCGGATTTAAAAACCGACCTCTCCCCTGCGGAACGTTACCAATTAGAAAATAAACTACTGGAATCATTGCACCTAGCGTATGTGACGACATTAGAATATCAAGGTATCATGGGAGTCAATATCCGACCATTTACCTTTTCGGTAGGACGTATTCTAGATAAGTTTTATGCTAAAAAATGGTCAGTTATTATTCAAGACGAAGAGCAACTCCGCTTGTACATAAAGAAAGCACAGCTTTTTAGACGGATGGGAACAATAGGAGTCTGTAATGCTTATTATAAAAAATTTACTAATGCAAGTGATGATTTAAAACAGCGCTTGGCGGAAATGTATAAAGTAGAAACCGATCTTGATGTATCAAAAGGCATTAAAAAATTAATCATAAAAGAAGATCCTATACAGCGACTTAATGACTTTTTTGACAATCCTTCCTCTGTTTCTAAAGAAGACTTGGAAGAGTTAGCTCCTCTCCCATCCGAGATGTATCAAACCTTTGTGAATACCTTATTGGATAGTGAATCTATTACGATTGAAAAATATCTCCTCCAATATGTCGGTAAGCATTTATCCTTGGAGTTTGTTCCATTTTTAATAGAAATCTTAGCAACTAATACTCAACCACAACAGGTTAGTAAATATTTAAATAAAATATACGGTTTTAAGAAATCACCTACAGAATGGTTAGAACTCTGGCAAAGTAAAGGCGATAACTATCAAAGATGGAGTCGAGTATTTTTTAATCAACAACTTGAAATATTAAAAACGCAACCTTCCCTAACCATTCGAGAAATCAATAACGTCGCTCAATCCACCCACTACGACTCTACTTATAGGCAACTCATTATCAGTAGTTTACAAAAACTAAAGAGTACTTCTCAGATTCGTCGCCTCAAAATCAAACCAAAACTAAATTTGTCCTCTGACTTACCTTTCTTCGAAAATTTCGCATTCTCGTATAAGGAATTGGATGACATTGGACGTTTATTTAACATCGATCAGCCCAAATTACTATTTGGCTTTATGGAACGCAAATCGGCAGATTTTACGCCAACTGAACTGGGCGCATTCTATAATAGTTTATTTCGTAATAACTGGTTTATTGAATACGTCAATAATTATCAATTAACCTCCAACCAATCTCGCGATATTCAAAATATCTTGCGAACCTATTTGAGTGAAAGTGAGTTAATTAGTGAATTTGAGGAACGAGCAACTATCCGTAACATTGTAGCGTTAAATAACTTAGGATGGAGTTTGGGTGCACGATTATTGGCTTCTACTCAAATGGATGCGGAGCCTAGTTCGGTTGCAGAAATTCAAGAAGCCATGATTGGGCGTATAACATACGAGCAAATACCAATCGTGATCAAGTATTACGATAAGTTGAGTGAAGCCTATCAGTATAATTTTCTAAATCAAGACTTTGGCTTGCCGATTTTTAATTTAGAGGATACAAAAGTGCAACGCGAAATCATTCGCAATCATCAACGCTTGCGCCCCGACGAATTTTATTGGCTATATTTAACTAGTTTTGGCGTTGACTTTTTAACAGGATCGGGCGAGTTAGATTATCAAAAAATCTATGATATTTTGCAATTTGACATCGTCACGCCCTTTGTAGATGGAGGAGGAAATACGCGCGATTATCATACCTATGGTATTATTAAATTATTAGAATTTATTTTTGATACCAGATTAGGGTTTCATCCCAAACTAAACGAAAATCAACGCTTCTATTCCTACTCGGCGGCTAAAAGAGCCGACGAGTGGCAACAATTTTTAGTCGAAAAACAATTAGTACAACCAGCTACGGACGAAGCTCCGTCTTTTACAAAAAATTAAATGGTAGAGTGACTGTCAGATGGTCGTTTCTACCATCATTAAAGTACAAAGACAGGTTTAATTTGTCCTACCAAGTAGATTGAAGTGTTTACACCGACATTAGTCGGTACAATTTTTATCAATCTACTTACTTATATTTTGACAATCACACAATCATTACCATGCAAAGACTATTTAAGCTATCCTTAATGATTTTTGCCCTTTTGCTGGCATTTCAAGTAGATGTAGATGCCCAGTACGGTCGCAAAAAAAAGAAGAAAAAGAAAAAACCTAGTACGGAAACCACCGATGACTACTTCGATGAAAGTGGAGATATAACTGCTCGACTTTGGTACGGTGGAAGTATTGGAAATATTGGGCTATTTAATGGCTCTTTTAGCGCGGGTTTATCTCCGATGGTGGGCTATAAAATCACCAATAATTTATCCGCGGGGGTCATTACCAAGTTCGATTATTTTTATCAGCGCCGTCGCGATTTGTTTGAAGGAAAAATTGAGACGCTCGATTTTTCAATCGGTGGATTTGCGCGTTATCGCATCATTCCAGCCATCTTTGCTCACGTCGAGTACGAATCTACTAGTTTTCAACTGCCTTTCTCTGCCAGTGCTAATAGTGTAGAATACGTCCGCGAATGGGAACCGTATTTCTATATTGGTGCAGGTTATCAAAGTGGCAATGGACCTTTTGGTTACGAAATTTCGATATATTATAACGTCCTAGATGACGCTACCTACAACCGTGTTCCCTGGGATTTACGGATAGGTTTCAATTATAATTTCTAACCTTCATTCCTAAACATAAAAAGCGGCGTTTCGATTTGAAACGCCGCTTTTTTTCTGTCCATCAGTAACTTATCTAGCGAAAACTCATCGTGAGTATCTGTCCATAATCCTGATTATCAATATAGTAGGATTTATTCCAAGACCAGTTTCCAGTTTCAGACATTTGACCAATATAAACGCGGTCGGTGGCATTATTGAGCATCACAAATTTATTACCTTGTAGCTGCGCTATTTCATCAAACCGCCATCCTGTAGTATTGTACGTTTTCCGCCATTGCACTTGATTATCGCTCGTTTTTACATTATAAATCTTCAACTGATTGGTATTAGAATTATACGCCATAAACCCGCGACCGATAGGATAACAACACACACCTTCACGTACCTCTGTTTGATTTCCCAATGCCACGATCTTGTTGTGTCCTGTGCCAATATTGGTGGTGCTCAATACGGTCCAGTTACCCGCAGCGTCAATTTGATTCACCCATAAATCTCCAGTATTTCCATCGTAAGTCAGCACTTTCCCGTTACCAATGTGGGTAAATTGACTCCAACGTGTCGTCCATGAACCATACTCGCGAATCCGTTGCCAGCCACCTGCTAAAGTATATTTTCCAATATAAATTTTACCTCCTAAAATTCCCGAATAGAACATGAACATACCTGGTTCGTGTAGAGCCACAGCGTGCGTCCAGTGATCTACCCAATTATAATTGCGCACATCGCGGCGTACACCATAGCGGTCAACGCTTCCAATTCTCAACGCACCGTAAAACTCAGAAGCTAAATATAAACCACGTCCGTCGCCATACGTCCAGTCATCTTCCAGCGGAATAATATTAAAAAAGTCACGTCCAATATTAGTGGAGCTACGATAGCCACCATAGGGATTATCCCAATCGAAACAAGCAGTCTGTTCTTCAATTCGCATCCCTCCAGTTACTACATTATAAAACACGGGCATATCCCAGTGTTGGATACAAGAACGGTCAGTTACACCGCTACTTTCACCTGCGCCGAGCATTTTAGTAGGTAACATTTCAGCAACTTTAGCAGCAGCTAGGGTTTCTAATATAGGTGCGGGTGCATCGGCAGTAAGAGCGGGCGCATCATTATCGGGGATGGCTAAATCTTCTATGGTTGCAGTTGCCGTTTGTTCTTCGATAATTGTATTTTCAAACGGGTCATTTTCACATGCCGTAAAGAAAAAACTAAGTGTGATTGCTAACAAAAGTATCTTTTTCATTGGATTGAATTTTTTATTTAAAAGATGTATTTGTTAGTATAGTGTCCAATGAAAAAAAAGTGTCCCCCCAGAGGTCGGTTGATTGGTTAATTAATTAGTTAAAAATGTTGATTAAGTTAGGCGGCAAAAAACTTCATATCATATTGATTTTCAAGGATTTAAAAAATATTCGTTCTGCTTTCTTCTTTGTTAAACAAAATCTTCATCCCGCCATCTTTCTTCCCGCTGCCGTTGAGGTCTATCGAAGTCATCTAAATCTAGTATCTCATCCATTCTATCTTCAGGAGCAGGTAAATCACGCAAACCGCGATCCTTACGCATCTTCATCCGCGTCATTTCTTTTTCTAATTCGCGTGCTTCCCAATCTACTCCATGCCCTGGAAAACCAAATACATCAAAGGCTTGAAATAATACACCTATGCCCCACCCTAGAAAAGGATAAATTGCCCACCAATTTCCATGATAGTTCATGGCATTGATAAAAAATAAACCAAAACAGACCACCAGCCAAGTCACGAAGTTTTTGTAAAACTCTTTCTTTTTCTTAACCCGCTTCTGAGCGGCTTTGTAGCTTTTTTTATTCATAATATTATACTTTTGAAACAATCTATGATTTCATTTTTCCAAGAATAGTATGTGTATCAAAACGAACAGGTCAAATATTTTTTTTGTTTATAAAATTGAATCGATCTAATAAATCTAAAATTTATTCTGTAAAAAATTCATTTATAAAAAATATATACTAATTTTGGAACGTTGTACATCAATATTTACCTTTTTCCTCTCCACAAGATACACATTCCCCCAATTGCACTTTTGTTAGATATACAAAAAAGAGCAATTACCGATAATTCTCCTCTCTTCTACTGAACGATCAATTCAGTTCCATAAGTTTTTACTCTGACAACTCATTCTAAATTTTTATCTCAATTATCTTTGCTGATAGCTGGGTAGATTTTTTATCAATCTACAATCTATCGTATAACATAGATCATTTCGCAATAAGAATATTATACATTTCTAACATATGGCTTCTCTAACACAACATGCTGGTAACTTAGGTCAACGACTTGCTGCTCACTTATTACGTCGTCTAACTTTTGCACCTACTAAAGATCGCATTGATACAGTTGCAAATATGACTGCCGATGCAGCAGTTGATGAACTGTTTAATTTTCAAAATCCTTCGATGGCTCAACCCATTGATCCCGAAACAGGACAAGAATGGATTGATAGTGGCGCAGTAGAAGGAGTGAATTCTGAACAATTCAAATTACGTGAATTTGTCCGCGCTTGGTGGATGGAACAAGCCATTCAAGATCACTCAGCGGGACACAAGCTCACATTCTTTTTGCATTCCATTTGGAATACGCATTATGAAGCAATGGGTTCACAATTTTTCTTTGACCACATACGGTTGTTGCGCATGTATGCGAAAGGAAATTATAAACAGCTCGCCGAAAAAATGACGCTGAACAATTTCATGCTGCGTTATTTAGATAATGGTAGTAATACGGATGATACAATTAATGAGAATTACGCCCGCGAATTTTTAGAGCTATTTACTATTGGTAAAGGGCCGCAAGTCGGACCTGGTGATTATACCAATTATACAGAACATGACGTAGCGGAAGCCACTAAAGTGCTGACTGGTTTTCGGATAGATTGGCTTCGAGAAAGTGAAAACATTGACCCTGAAACAGGCATCTATGCTGGTTTTCCTAAATATTGGGGTCATGTGGTAGAAGATAAAACGTTTAGTGCTGCTTTTGGGAATCAGACAATTACTACCGCAGAATTGCTCAAACGCGAAAACGGTTCATACCTCTATACCGACGAAAGTAAAGAACACATGGAAGCGGAAATGCTCCGTGAGTTACGTGATTTTATTGATATGGTGTTTAATCAGATCGAAACGGCACGTTACATCGTACGCAAAATGTATCGCTTTTTTGTGAGTAGCAATATTGATGCTGAGATTGAAGCAGATATTATCCAGCCGTTAGCGACCCAATTATCAAATGATAATTATGACTTAGAACCAACGATGAAACGCTTATTCAAAAGCGTCCATTTCTTTGATGAAGACGATAGCGTCAATAACGATGAAATTATTGGAAGTTTAATAAAATCACCTTTAGATTTGGTAACGGGAATGATGTCGCAGCTAGAAATTAGCTCGCCCAATCCATTAACCGATTCAGATAATCATTACAATGAATTTTATCGCCGTTCTGTCTTTTATGTCATGTTTGAAAATGCAGGTTTTGGGTTGTTTGCTCCACCAAGTGTAGCAGGTTATCCTGCCTATTATCAAGCACCAACTTTCCACCGCAATTGGTTTAATTCAGGAACAATCATCGCTCGTTTCAAATTACCTGAAATGTTTATTACGGGTAAACGTGTTATTTCGTGGGGAACGCTCGGTGGCGTAAAAATGGATGTCGTACAATTTGTAAAAGATAATATTCCGAACAATCAAGCACGACAAGCAGCGCAATTAGTAGCGGCAATTTGTCAACTCATGATGCCCGAATTCCCTGACAGTCAGCGATTTGCCTATTTCCTAGATGATATTTTAATGAATAATCTACCTTATTTCGATTGGCGCGACGATTGGGATGCTTACGTCAATGACCCATTTGATGCTATGAAGGAAGGAGCAGTACGTGCGCCGCTAGAAGATTTATTTACGGCAATTATTTACGCACCCGAATATCAATTGATGTAAAAGGTGAGTAGGTGAGGTATTTATTAATATAATAAACCTCATGCCAAATGTTTTAAATCAGAGCCGTGTCCAATATCCTCAATCCAATTTCCAACATCCATTTTTTCCATAATATTCCTTGCGATTTTACGCAAGTATAAGATAATAATTAAGATGAAAAGACGTAATTTTTTAAAACGTACTGCGCCACTTGCTGCTGCACCATTTGCCCTAAATTCTATTCCTTACCAAGCATTTGCAACGCCCAAAATGATTAATAGCTTTGGTTCTTGTGAAGGAATCGACGATCGCGTTTTGGTGTTAGTCCAATTAGAAGGTGGTAACGATGGCTTAAATACCGTCGTGCCATTGAATCAATATAGTGCTTATGCCGCTTTGCGTCCAAATATCGGTTTACCAGAAACTTCTTTATTAGAAATTAATGATAGTGGAATTCCAGCTAATCAGCAAGTGGGTCTCCACCCTTCGTTGACAGGTTTAAAATCTATTTTTGATAATAGCGAGTTGAATATAATTCAAGCAGTCGGTTATCAGGACGCTAATCAGTCCCACTTCAAATCAACAGATCTTTGGCTAACTGGCGGTGACGGAACGCCCGCTCAATCCAACTACGATACAGGTTGGATGGGGCGTTATTTAACGAGCGTTTATCCAGGTATAGCGGGTAGTCCAACTGCATTACTACCCGATCCATTGGGTATCCAGCTCGGTAGTAAAAAACCATCTTTAGGTTTTTACTCTACCGAAGAAAGTGCTGCGGCGATTAATTTATCTGGACAAGACCCATCGGGTTTTTATAGCCTAATTTCGGAAGTAGGTGGCGTTTTGCCAACACAAACACCGAATACCGAATACGGGACAGAGATGCAGTATATTATGAATGTGCAAAATAGTACGAGTACTTATGCACAGCGAATTACGGATGTGTTTGACGCTGGTACTAATACGGTAACTTATCCCAGTACTCGTCTTGCCGATCAGTTAAAAACAGTGGCGAAATTGATTGCGGGTGGCTGTACGACTAAGATTTATCTATGCGCTCAATTTGGCTATGATACTCACAATGAACAAATCGAAACCAGCCCGACGCAAGGCTGGCACGCAGATAATTTATTAGAATTATCCGAAGCCTTAAAAGCCTTTCAAGATGATTTGAATGGTTTAAATCAAGCCAATCGAGTACTCACGGCAACCTTTTCGGAATTCGGTCGAGAAGTTCCAGAGAATGGATCGATGGGTACGGATCATGGTACGATTGCACCCATGTTTATTATGGGTAAAGCCGTACAAGCTGGCATTACGGGAACAAATCCAAGTCTGAATGCCAATGATTTGGCGGATGAAGGCACTCAATGGCAAGCTAATCAACGGCAGTTCGATTATCGGCAAGTTTATGCGACTATTTTGCAGGATTGGTTGGGAGCAAGTAATGATAATTTACAAGCGACTTACTTCGATAGTTTTAGTAAAATGAATTTGGTGCAGTCCAACTTTGTGGTAGATCCATCTTGCTACACTACTGCTTCTTTGCCGATTGAATTGGCTTACTTTTCCGCACAGGCAGTTGATAATCAAAAAGTTATGCTAGAATGGGAAACCGCTTCGGAACACAATAATCATTATTTTGAAATTGAGCGCAGTCCGAATGGAAAAGACTTCCGCCCGATTGTACGAGTAAAAGCAACGGGGGAATCAGATACCAAGAAATACTATTTAGAATATGACAAAGAGCCACTGATTGGCGTTTCCTACTATCGTTTAAAACAAATGGATTTGAATGGAAAAGCGACCTATTTCCCCATTCAAAGTGTAAATATTCGCAATAAGCAAATTGAAAACTTGCGATTATTTCCTAATCCAGCAACTTACGATACGCAGCTAGTGGTCAATTCTACCACGAATTATCCCGCGCAGGTAATGATTTATGACCTACAAGGACATGAAATCAGAAGTCAAGTATATCAAGTGCGACAAGGTTATAATAAATTCACACTTGACGTGAGCCAACTCAGTGCTGGCAATTACTACGTCCACTTACAGACCAATAATGGCAATACAGAAACATTACCTTTGGTCATCACATCTAAAAATTAATCCTTTTATACATATCCTTTTTTCCAAGGTCAATTACCGCTACGGCAGTGATTGACCTTTTTAGTTCGTAAGTAGATGTGTAGTAAAACAATTCATTTAGTTACGCCGTTTCTTTGAAGAGACGTCATTAAATATTTTACACTTATAATTTTATAAAAGTGGGTAAAAAATCAAAAAAACGCATCGGCGTAGTGTATTCTACCAATCCAGATTTTGACTATGACTTTGAAGCCAAAGATGAATTGGAAACCTTGCCACCGCAACAACAAAAACTGCGCGTGCTAATCGATCGTAAACAGCGCAAAGGCAAAGAAGTCACGCTCATTACAGGCTTTGCAGGAACAGCGGAGGACTTGAAAGATCTCGGTAAGTTTCTAAAATCAAAATGCGGAGTGGGCGGTTCTGCCAAAGACGGCGAAATCATCGTGCAAGGTAATCAGCGTGATAAGGTCATACAGTTACTTTTGGATAAAGGCTATTCGCAAACGAAAAAATCTGGTGGTTGATCTCTTCCTGACAATTACACCCATTTTACAAACCTTTTCTCCATCTTCCTGTTAGATACTCCAAACTACGAGGAGAGATTTTCTTCTCTATATTATTTACTAAAAATTCGGTAATTGATTGATAACCAATTAGTTGTAATCACTTGCCGTCAATCATCTAAAAATATGTTTGGATTATTTAAAAAGAAAGATCCCGCTGCTAAACTAGAAAAAGAATACGAAGATTTATTAGCTCGCTCAACGGAGGTACAGCGTTCCGGAGACTTGCGCGCTTATGCTGCTATGATTGAAGAAAGTGAAAAATTGTGGGCACGTATTGAAGCTATTCGTGGAAAGAAATAGTCCATTTTTTTCTAAAAAAGCAATAAGTAACGATAAGACAGATTTAATTAAGCAATTATAAATGTGTGATTATCAGGATGAATTCATTTATTTCATCATGCGCTAACTCTGTCATTGTACTTCCTTTTCTCCATTCTAAAATCTTTTTTCTAATGCAAGGTAAGCATATCGTTGTCGTTGGCGGCAGCACTGGAATTGGTAAAGCCATTACTGAACAATTGGCAGCACAAGGTGCAAATGTACTCGTACTTTCTCGTGAATCACATGATTTAAACATCGGTGGCAATGTGTCTTATCAATCCGTTGATGTAGTAAATGATGATTTAAAAAGTATAGATTTTCCCGCAGCGGTGGATGGATTGGTTTACTGTCCAGGAAGTATCAATCTCAAGATGTTCCGTTCGTTGAAAGTAGAAGATTTTCGCAGAGACTTGGAAATCAATGTATTAGGAGCAGTCAAAGCACTACAAGCAGTCTTGCGTCCGATGAAAAAATCGGGAGCTGCAAGTGTCGTTTTATTTAGTACGGTAGCCGTTGGTCAAGGCATGCCGTTTCATGCTTCTGTAGCAGCAGCGAAAGGTGCGGTAGAGGGATTAGCAAAATCATTGGCAGCGGAATTAGCTCCAAAAATTCGCGTCAATTGCATCGCTCCTTCCCTAACAGATACGCCGATGGCGGCGAATTTATTATCGTCTGATGATAAGAAAGAAGCATCTAATAAACGCCATCCACTACGTCGTTTTGGACAACCCGCAGACATCGCTAATATGGCAACTTTCTTGTTGTCCGAACAATCTAGTTGGGTAACGGGACAGGTGATTGGTGTGGATGGAGGAATGAGTACGTTGCGAGCGTAGTTATGGAATTGTACGGGATTTAAAAAAGAAGTAGGTTGACAGATTTAATTCATCAACCAAACGATCATAATTACCTGATTATCAAGGTAAATTCATGCATTCTATCATTCACTAATTCTGTCATTGTACGAATTAAACTAAACCGTCGCGGTAGTTAACGCTGCCATAATCTTCCGCTGCAAATCTTGTGGCTTAAAGGGCTTCGCTAAGTAGTCATTCATTCCTACTTCGAAGGCGCGATCTTGTTCCTGCTTAGATGCATTTGCCGTTAAGGCAATGATTGGAACACTACTTTGCTCGCGTATTTTTGTAGCAGAATCCAATCCGTTCATGACGGGCATTTGAATGTCCATCAGGATTAGATCGTACTCGTGCTCGCGGTGTTTTTCTACGCCAATCAGTCCATTTTCAGCAATATCTACCGAAACTAAATCAGACCAACCCGTAAGGACTTTCTTGGTCGCAATTTGGTTAAGAAAATGATCTTCAACCAGTAGAATCTTAATCGGCGTTTCAGGTTTTTCACTAATGCGATGACGTACTTGCTTAGGCAATTTCACTGGTAACATAACCTTGAATGCAGATCCTTTACCTTCTTCGCTCTCAATTCTTAAATGCCCAGTTAAGCTTTTACACAATTTAGAAACAATCGCAATTCCCAATTGGCGTTTCTTCTTCACCTCCTGATCATCCGTATAAATTTCAAGTAATTTTTCTGCATCCAACAGTTCCGTTACTTGCGCAGGTTTCATTCCTTTACCCGTATCCAATACGTCAATATGCAATCTTACGTCTGTTTCTGCTTGTTTGGAATGATAGACTTTAACCGTAATCACACCTTCTTCAGAAGTATATTTTAGCGAATTATCCAACAGATTATAAACGATCTGATTAATCATTTTTGGATCGCTAATTAATTTGAAAGGTAGATTTTTTTCTATTTCAAATTTCAATTGTAGTTTTGATTGATCAGCTTTGATCCGCACCACTTTTTCCAAACTCTTGAAGAAGTCATTTACGTTAAATTCTTCCGCATTCACTTTCAATTCATCACTAGCTAACACACTGAAATTCAACAAGTTATTTATCGTGATCGATAAATCATCCACGGAGGTTTTTAACCCATCAATCAGCTCGTGCTGCTGCACAGTAGCCGTCGTGTTTTCTAATAAATAAACTAAATTAACCACCGAAGAAAGCGGTGTACGCACGTGAAAAGACATCTCGGTCAAGGCTTCTTCCTTCATCCGTGCGGTCTTTCCCGAAATATTTTTTTCAATAATTAATTTCTCTGATAACTTGCGTTCCGTAATATCCTGAATACCACCTACGAGCAAGATTTTTTTAGTAATATTATCGTAATTTACTTTAGCTTGTAAGGAGAGATACTTCAGATTATGTCCAGCTACGACAATGCGATGTTCTAACTGATGTAGCTCGCTATTTTTCAAAACGTTCTCAAAGAAAGTTTCTACTTTTTCGCGATCTTCTACGTGTACGTAATCTAAATATTCCGATAAGGTAGGTTGAAAGCTTTTGGGTTGTAAACTAAAAATGCGAAATACTTCGTCTGTCCACTTCATCGCATTGCTTACGATATCCATTTCCCAATTTCCAAACTTTGCCATGCGCTGTGCATCTTCGTAGCGCATCTCACTGACCGTCAGGTTTTTCGCTGTTTCTTCTAGTTTGAGTTGCGTCTTAAAACGCTGCATAGAATAGCGAATAGAACGCCCTAACAATTTCCCATCAAACTGGTCTTTAACCAAGAAATCCTGTGCACCTGCTTTAATGGCTTGATTACCGATAATTTCATTATTCATTCCCGTCAGTACAATTACGGGAATATTTGGAAACCGCTCTAGGTAGCGAGAGAGGGTCTTAAAACCGCTAATATCGGGCAGTGATAGGTCTAGCAATACAATATCAATATCACGTGACCCCAAGATTTCCATTCCTTCAAAAAAGGATTCTGCCTTGTACAACTCATGCTTGATAGAAGAACTTTTCATATAAATTTCTACCAAGTGCGTATCAGCGGGGTTATCTTCAATTAACAGAATCGGAGTCTTATATTTTGTGTTCATGGAAATAAAAGTAGCAATGTGTGGTATAAATATAGTGCAAACAATGTTTTAAACTATTTAGAAACTATCTAAAGCGAGTGAAATTCTCTTAATTTAAATGCCGAATGTTATCAAATCGCAAAAGTAACTTACCGAATCATCGTAGGTAAGATAGCTGTCGTCAACCAAAAATCTTCAATTTTTTGAATAATATCAAAGAAGCGATCGAAATCAACCGGTTTATTAATATAGCAGTTAACGTGTAGATTGTAACTTTTTAAAATATCTTGTTCTGCATTAGAAGTAGTCAAAATGACTACAGGGATACGTTTCAGAAAGTCATCCGATTTAATATCTTGCAGCACCTCTCTTCCATCCCGTTTAGGCAAGTTTAAATCTAATAAAATCAAGTCTGGTGTATCCGCATCTAAATATTTTTCTTGTTTATGTAAATACTTTAATGCTTCTACCCCATCCATAGTAACATTTAAATTAATCGGTATTCGACCTTCCTTAAAGGCTTCTTGAGTCAAACGGACATCTCCAGGATTGTCCTCGATTAATAAAATGTTGATCGGTCGTGTCTTTTTTACCATTTTTAGGTTGATTTGTGCTGTCTAAAAGTTCCGTATATAAAATATAAATTGAGAATCGAAATATTATTCCAAAAACGAAAACGTAAGATTGCAAATGCGGTAAGGATAGAGTGAGGAGAGTCAAAAAGAAAGTTATCTTTGTAGCCGCTTCAAAACCAATTGTTATTACCGAGTCATCTGAATCCAAGTCATATTAGCAATTATGCAAACTTTAAGCCAATTTCAGGCAGTTTTCCAAGAGTATCACCGCAACCATCCTTTCAGCTACGAGCCCTTTCAACTCTATGAACCCGTGGATTATATCCTCGGTTTAGGAGGGAAACGGATTCGTCCCGTATTACTATTGATGGGTTATCATTTATTTGATAATCAAGTAGTTAAGGTACTTCCTGCCGCTTATGCGATTGAAATTTTTCACAATTTCACGCTGCTACATGATGACATCATGGACGAAGCACCGCTCCGACGTGGCAAACCTACCGTTCATCACAAATACGATGTTAATACAGGTATCTTATCGGGTGATGTAATGCTTATTTACGCTTATGAGTACATCTTACAGATGGATAAACAGCTGCAACCCTTGCAGTTAATGCAGATTTTTAATCGGGTAGCGCGGGAAGTTTGCGAAGGACAGCAGCTAGATATGAATTTTGAAACCCAAGAAGTTGTCGAGATTAGTGAGTATTTACGCATGATCGAATTGAAAACTGCCGTTTTGCTCGGTGCAGCTTTAGAAATGGGTGCAGTAGCGGCGGGTGCGAATAAAAAAGATGCACGAAATGCAGCAGAATTTGGTCGCAAAATTGGTATCGCTTTTCAGCTGCAAGATGATATTTTGGATACCTTCGGTGACCCCGAAAAGTTTGGTAAAAAAGTGGGTGGTGACATCGCTCAGAATAAGAAAACTTACCTCTATCTCCGCGCTTTGGAAGTTGCAACGCTTGAAACTCGTACTGAACTCACTCAACTCTATTTTGCTCCAAATACCGACGAAACAGCTAAAATTAAACGTGTTACTGAGCTGTTTACTCAACTGAATATCAAAGATTTAGCTACTGAACTCATGCAACAATATCAACAAGAAGCATTCGCACATTTAGCAGCAATCGAAGTGCCACAGGATCGGAAACAGGTGTTAATTGATACGGCAGAAATGCTGTTTGGAAGAGAGTCGTAGAAACTACTCTTTTCCCAGTTCTGTTTCTAACTGTTTTATAAATTCTTCCCACATCCCGCTACCCGTTTTTTGGGTAACCATTGCCTCTGCTTGTGTTAAATATTCATAAGCAAGCTGGGTATTTTGTGGTACTCCCATACCTTTATAGTGATAAAAAGCCAAATCCGATAGCGCATTATAATTTTCTCCCTCCGCACACTCGCGTACATAAGTAAGTCCTTTCTTATTATCAATCGGAACGCCCGTTCCTCGCATATAAATTCTCGATAACTTCAACAAAGCACGATTGCGATACCATTCCGTGGTGAGCAAGCTTTCCAATAATTCTATCGCTTTTAAAATATCTTCCAATTTATAATCAATAATAAAATCAGCTAATTCGTAAGCATCCTCCGTTTTACCATTTTCAATTGCTTTGGTGTACCATTCAATGACCTTTTCTACATCCGTTTCTTCCTGAAAGTAATAATGACTGGCTAATTGACTCGCTGCTTCGGGATGCCCCTGCGCAGCGGTTTCTTCAAATATTTGTAAAGCACGTGCATTTCGTTTTTCAGAATAATGATCGTCATATTCAGAAGTATCTAAATAAAGTGCATACCAATACATCGTCCCCACACAGTTCTCGATACTGCTAAGATTGTGCTTAGAAAAATTAACCTTTTCACCTTCTTCATCGGCAGTTTCAATTGCTTCGATCAAAGTTGCTAGATAAGAATAATTGACAAATTCACTCAGCGAAAAAGCGTAAAACATCTTATCATGAGATTCGTCTGAGTGGGTTATTTTGGTAGCATTCCTTTCTGTATTTTGGTATAGCAGAAGTTGTTCCTCCTCGTTATTCGCAAAAGCAAAATCTGTACTTTGGATAATTCCCTGCTCGCGAAGTGACTGGTTTTTCTCCACCAATTCGTCTAGTTCCCAAAATATCCAATAATCGACTCGAAAAAATACTTCCAATGATTCATCTTCTTCCGCTCGCTGCTCCAACAAAGAAGCATAGTAATCTAAATACTCCTGCGGCAATGTAACCGCAAGTTCTTTTTCGATTTTTTCAACTTCCATAGATTGTGAAAAAGTGAATAAGGATAATGATAAAAACACTGTTGTTAAAATAGATTGCTTGAACATGATAGTAAGGTGTAAAAAATAAAACAATTATTCCTCCGTAACGTAAAAAATAGCTAATTGGTATCAATAACAACTTTAATTATAATCAAATTATTTACAAATATTATAACTTCTCGATTTTAATAAATTTCGTCCATACCGAAAACACCAACAAACCCATTGACTATCAATAATTTACACTAAATCAAAACGATTTGTCAAAAAATTAAATGAAACTTTTTTGAGTTCAAACTTGCATTTAATCATCAAATTACTCACATTTGTATCATCAATTTAAATAAAGACATCCAAAACATAAATAATTACCTAACCCCAATTCATCATCTTTAGTATTGGTTAAAAAATAACTTCCCCTTTTGAATTTTTCAATTGATAAATTTCTGAATAAAAACCATTCATTCAAGAAATTAATCATTTGAAAAATTGGGAAGTTATTTTTTAACGGTTACTTAACTTATAATTCATCATTATATTACACCTGTACCCACATGTTGAAAAACATCCTATCTTTCATCAAAAAGGTCTTAGCCGAAGCGGAACGTAATTCCCAAA
>JBGCES010000892.1:0-5898 GCA_045106545.1 Saprospiraceae bacterium | reverse complement strand
CATAAAACAACTTTTGATAACGTCCCTTGGTAATCATCTGTACAGTATATTTTGCATCTTCGGTAGGATGTACGGTTACTAACTCAAAAAGGATGGTGAGTAAATTAAAAGCAATCGCACCTAGCAACATATTTTTTAAATAAAACATCCAATCGCCACTCGTTTCGGTAAATAGTGCTACGATAGTAAAGGCTGCCGCGCCAGCCATCAAGCTATGTACCAACATATGTAAAGCTAGACTCGGACTTTGCCAAAAATCTCGTCCTTTGGCTTGTGCGAACAAAAAAGCGGTATAAACTGCCAGAAGTCCTGCGGTAAACAGCGTGATCCAATTCAATATTGGTTTGAGAAAGTCTAGTTCAAAAAATAATGCCGCCGCCAATGCGGTTACCAAACCACCAAACAAGGTGATAGTATAGCCACCTTTGACTAACCACGAATCCCAGTGAGGGCGTAACAAAACGTAAAAAAAGCGTTTGGGTTGGTCTAAATCCATAATCAACAATACCCCCGTAGCAGCTAAGAAAAATAAGCCTAATCCATAACTCCACCATTCGGTAGTTACATCTGGCGTTGCCCAACCGAATAGTACTGCTAGTAATGGAACGAGTAATGCGCCTGCGGCGATGGCTTTTGTCCATACATACCCCGATACTTCCCAGCCCCACAAAATTCCTTTGTCAGGTGTATCATATACGCGACGAGCTTCTTTGCCCATCAATACATCGATAGATTTCTTAGGACGATTTGCTGTTGCTAATTCGTCGGTCGTGGTATATTGATCATTGATTTGTAAGAGTGCATCAACTAGATCACCGTTGGAGAATGCCATTTTTTCTGCCTCCTTAGCGAAATGACCTACACCTGTACTTTGCTGAGACCATAGATACTCACCCGTTTTGGGTGTAGCGGTCGGAAGAATACTGACATCATCTGCATCAATGTAAAACAGATTGGGGTTCGTACCTTTTTCGGGTTTACGAACTTTGGTAGCTTGACGTGCCAACAGATTAGATATTTCCGAGGTTGGATCATCCATATCACCCGAAATAATAGCGTGCTCGGGACAAACGTTTACGCAAGCAGGTTCCAAACCAACATCTACGCGGTGGGCGCAGTAGTTACATTTGGCAGCAGTATGGGTTTGCGGATCGATATAAAGCGCATCGTAAGGGCAAGCCTGCATACAGGATTTACATCCAATACAACGGTCTTTATCAAAATCTACGATACCATCCTCCCGAAAAAATAAGGCCTCCGTCGGACAGATCGTGACACAGGGGGCATCGGTACAGTGATTGCACCGCATAACGGAAAAGAGTCGACGCGTATCAGGGAATTCCCCTTTTTCGACTTGTTTCACCCAGGTGCGATTGACTCCGACTGGAACGTCGTGTTCCGACTTACAGGCAGTAGTACAGGCGTGACAACCGATACATTTGCGGTTGTCAATGACGAATCCTAATTTCATGTAATGTTGGCTTTAGATTTTCGTAAAGTTTTCTCTATTTGAGTATTTTAAACCGTTACTTAAGTTGCTTTTAAAGTACTTGGACACACAAAATCAGTTACTGAGACAGCTGTATTGGCAATATTAGCATAACTATCCTGAACATTTACAATTCGCTCAAACCCTCGTGATTTGAGAATGGAAGCTGCCACCGTGGAACGATACCCACTGCGACAGTGGAGATAATAGTTAGTATCTGGATCGATGTCAGTCATGTTCTTATTGATATAATCTAGCGGGAAGTTAATGGCATCTTCAACATGCTCACCGCTAAACTCACCAGGTTTACGTACATCTAAAACATTTAATTTACCTTCCGCAAAACGGTTAGCAAATTCATCTGCCTTAATACTTTCTATCGTATCTACTTCTCGTCCATCTTCTTCCCATGCGTCAAATCCACTTTTAAGATAGCCAATTACATTATCACAGCCAATCCGTGCTAAACGTTTGACCGTTTCTTTC
This sequence comes from Saprospiraceae bacterium, assembly GCA_045106545.1. Taxonomy (GTDB): domain Bacteria; phylum Bacteroidota; class Bacteroidia; order Chitinophagales; family Saprospiraceae; genus JBGCES01. The sequence continues at coordinate 3,923 of JBGCES010000892.1, read as the reverse complement.
GCCTTGCGATAAGGGGTCACCAATAAAATCGGTTGTTTTAAATCGGGAACCATAGCACCGACCCAAGGTGCAAACGAGCCTCCTAAACCAATAAAAATAGAGTTAGGTATAAAACCTCGTACAAAATCTCTTTTGTCTCGGACATCCAAAATGATGGCATCGGTAGCATTAGCTGCTGCTTCAAATTCCTTGGGCGACATCGCTTTTACCCCGCGTTTCATCACCGTATCGATTGACTCATACCCCGTCTTGTTTAGTTTGGCATTTGCCGAAAAATACTTGGGAGGAGCCATTAATCCATCGGTCACTTCCTTAATAAACTCTTCTTTGGTCATATTGGCGCGGAGGGCGTAGTTGGTTTTCTTTTGTAAACCCAAAGTACTCCAAGTCTCCGAACTCATGTTTTTACCACAAGCAGAACCTGCACCGTGTGCTGGATAGACGATTACATCATCAGGAAGTGTCATCAACTTATTACGCAAACTATCAAAAAGCCAGCCCGCCAAATCTTCACTAGTTAATCCTGTATTTGCTTGTGCTAAATCTGGGCGACCTACGTCACCAATAAATAGCGTATCTCCAGTAAAAACGGCTTTTTCTTTACCATTTTCATCTAACAGGAGGTAGCAAGTACTTTCAGGTGTATGCCCAGGAGTATGGAGGACACGGATGGTGATTTTTCCAATCTTAAATTCTTCGTTGTCCTTAGCGGTATGCTTTTCATAACTCGTTTCCGCTTTAGGGCCATAAACGACTTTTGCCCCTGTTTTTTTAGCCAAATCCAAATGCCCAGATACAAAATCAGCATGAAAGTGGGTTTCAAAAATATATTTTAATGCAGCATCATCTTTAGCGATTCGTTCTAGGTAAGGCTTGGATTCGCGTAGCGGGTCAATCACTGCCGCTTCGCCATCGCTATAAATATAATAAGCTCCTTGTGCTAAACATCCTGTATAAATTTGTTCTATATTCATCGTATCAGATTAGATGTGGTAAGATAATTTTATAATTAATGATGGATTATTGATAAAATATACTCAGTAAAATTGGCTTATAGCCATAATTTTGGTATATAATTTTGCACAAAATATGAACAAATGTTCATACATACAAGTATTTGATTAGTTTTGTAGGTAATACCTATCATATATTGGAATATCACTGCTTTTTTAGTAGCTTTGTTAATATGGAAAATAAACCAAAAGAATTTGTCTTAGATGTAGATGTAGAACGTTTAGAGCGGATTGCATTCATATTAAAAACGGTTGCTCATCCCATTCGCTTGGGTATCGTTCGGCTGTTAGAAGTTTATCCCAAAATGAGTGTGAACGAAATCTGTGAAGCATTAGATTCTGAACAATCATTGACTTCTCACCACTTGCAAAATATGAAACTCAAAGGTGTTTTAAGTTCTAAGAAGGATGGTCGTAAAATGTTTTATTCTTTGAAGGAACGTGATGTAAGTCTGATTATCGAGTGTCTAGAAGACTGTAAATGTAACATGTAGGTACGAATTGTGAAGAGGTTAACATTGACGTGATCATGCTATTATTTCGACATATGAACAAATGAACATAACTTGATATGGATACACTTAACATTAGTAAAGAGGCACTACGGTGAAAACTGTGGGTACGATATTTTTAAAATCGAACGGCACTCATGTAGGCAAGTCTTATAATGACATTTATAACACCGAAGACTTGGCCCGTCAAGGAACAGGTCTTGTTAATGCTAGATTGGCATTTAGTATTCTAGGAGATCGCTATTCCATTGCACTATGGGGAAAGAATCTAACGGATGAATTATTCTTTCAACATGCTTGGGAGTTTAATTTTGGTAGCCACGTTGCATTAAATCCTCCGCGTACGCTGGGCGTAGAGTTTCGAGTGAATTTTTATTAAAATAAAACAGCATTGTAACTGGCTTCTATTAATTATTTCGGCGTGGCTAACTTGTAGGTAAGTACTTCGATTGATATAAGCGACACTTTTGGCGATAGTAATTTTTTCGATAGGCAAGGCAAAAAAATTTTACATAGTCCTTCTACGGAAATATTTTTTAACGCAGTATATCGGAAAAATTACTCGTCATAAAGTGACGATTATATTGATTGAGGTACTTAGTTACAGGATCCAGGTAAAAAGTAGTCATAGAAAATGAAATTCTGTTACCAAAAATTGAACACCCGTTTTCTATGACCAAAATCTGGCTATAAAAATCAAGTTCTTCTTGCTTTAAAGGGTCGGGTAAAATCATCCGTGAAAGTTATCTTCCAAATGTTAAGATTTGGCGGCTTTTACACGTCTAGTTGCCTGACCTCAGAAAATCACAACCGCTCCACAAACTTCGCTGTTGTCTTAGCTCTTATTTCCTCCAAACTCACCTCAGGCATCAATTCAAGCAATGTCAATTGACCCTCCTCAAAACTAAATACGCCTAAGTCAGTAATGACCATATCAACTGCCCCCATCGCCGTAAATGGCAAAGTACATTCCGGAACAATTTTCGACACCCCGTCTCTGCTCGTATGCGATAAGGTGACAATCAAACGCTTTGCGCCTGAAGCCAAATCCATGGCACCACCAACACCCAATAATGGTTTGCCAGGAACTGCCCAATTGGCTAAGTTAGCTGCTTCATCCACTTGCAATCCACCCATAATCGCCACATCAACGTGTCCTCCTCGAATCATCGCGAAAGAATTTGTACTATCAAAATAGCTGCTGCCTTTCAAGGCAGTGACGGGAATTTTTCCAGCATTGACAGGATAATTCAATGCACCACCTCCGTCTGTTGGAGCCGGCCCGACACCTAACATTCCATTTTCGGTGTGCAAAATAATTCCGTCTTCAGGCTTAATCAAGTCTGCTACCAAGGTTGGAATTCCAATTCCCAAATTAACCACATCTCCCTTTTTCAACTCTTTCAATGCTCGTTTAGCCATGTTCATTCTGCGTGCATCCACCTTTTTAATACTGGATTTCATCGAAGCCGAAGATCCCAAATCTTCTAAAGAAGTATGCGCTTCTACCAAATAATCAACAAAGCAACCTGGCGTATGTATAATATTCGGATCAAGTGCTCCGACAGGTACAATCTCTTCCGCTTCCACAATCACCAAGTCAGCAGCCATTGCCATTGCAGTATTAAAGTTTTGTTCCGTCATGCGATAAACCAGATTGCCGGCAGTGTCAGCTTTCCACGCACGAATAAATGCAACGTTGGCTTTAATAGCTTTTTCAAAGACAAAAGTTTTTCCGTCGATTACTTTGGTATCTTTTCCTTCAGCAATTAAAGTCCCTACAGAAGTAGGTGTATAAAATCCACCAATGCCTGCACCGCCTGCTCGGATTGCTTCCGCTAAAGTTCCTTGCGGCAACAATTGATATTCCACTTTCCCGCTTTGGGCAGCTGCTACAGCATCCTTATTACTCGTAAAAAACGAACCAACCATTTTTTTTAGTTGTCCGTTATTGAGCAATCGGCCGCCACCTAAATTTACTTCTCCGAAAGGAGTCCGAGTCCCATCAATGATAAATGCGTCTTTCATTATTTGTTTTGTAAAATTTCAGAAGTGCTTCCTTGATAATTTTTCGCTTGTAAAAGCTCTTCCCAGTTGATTTTTAATTTTGGGAAAATTCTTGTAAGTGCTTCTGTCAATTGAATATTTTCTGTTAGAACTATTTGGCAAGCAATCCCTACTTTTTTCTTAGCTTCTTTTTTAGTGATATGTTTGCTTAGTATGAAAGTAGCTTGTTCAGAAAAAATCAAGCCGTTGAGCTTTTCCAAATTGGCTTGCATGACTTTTTTATTGACTTGCATATTTTTAGAAATGGTCAAGGAATGATTTAAAATCGTTCCTACGGACACCATCGTTTGAGGCAAAGTCAACCATTCTAATGCCCACGCTGCGGCATCTC
>JBGCES010000891.1:0-3988 GCA_045106545.1 Saprospiraceae bacterium | reverse complement strand
CGCGGCAGTAGAAAAGCTATTGAGTGAAAAAGAGATTTCATTTAATACGTATAAAGACCATGTCATTTTTTTATATTTATAAGTAACTAAAGATGATGGTAATCCATACGTGGTTTTTACGCCCTACAGCCGCATATGGCGCGCGAAATTACAATCACGGATGAGTACCCTCAATGGCGAAGAGATTTCTTATTATTTAAAACCCTATCCGAATAAAAAATACTTTTCTAATTTATACCAAGCTAACGGAACTGAGATACCTTCGTTGGAAGATATGGGATTTGTACCTACTGAAATTACTGCTCCCGACCGCGTAGTCAAACAGGGCATTATTCGTGCTTATGATGAAACCCGCAACTTTCCAGCACAGCAGGGGACTTCACGACTGGGCGTTCATTTTCGTTTTGGTACAATTAGTATTCGGGATAAGGTGCTGAAAGCCAGAGCATTAAATGAAACTTTTGAATCGGAATTGATTTGGCGCGACTTCTACGCACAGATTTTAGCGAATTACCCTAAAGTAGAAAATAACGCTTTTCGTGATAAATACGAACGCATCCCGTGGCGCAATAACGAAGAAGAATATCAAGCGTGGTGTGAAGGCAAAACGGGCTATCCGATGGTCGATGCAGGTATGCGCGAATTGAATAATACGGGTCATATGCACAATCGCGTGCGCATGGTCGTCGCTTCTTTTTTGACGAAACACTTGTTGATTGATTGGCGGTGGGGCGAAGCGTATTTTGCTCAAAAACTATTGGATTTCGACTTGGCGAGTAACAATGGTGGCTGGCAATGGGCGGCAGGTTGTGGAACGGATGCTGCCCCTTACTTCCGCGTCTTCAATCCCGAATCGCAGATGAAGAAGTTTGATAAAAGCAAAAAATATATCAAACAATGGATTCCTGAATTTGGGACGAATAAATATCCAGAACCGATTGTCGTACACAAGGAAGCGCGGGAACGCTGTCTGCACGTATATAAAGAAGCGTTGAACAATGGATAAGTAGTTGGTCGTATTTGAGTTGGTAGCTTGTAATTGAATTGTCCAAAATAGAAAAGCCCCATAAATCATTGATTTACAGGGCTTTTTGTGATCCCAGCAGGATTCGAACCTGCGACCTGCTCATTAGAAGTGAGCTGCTCTATCCAGCTGAGCTATAGGACCAACTTTAAACAAATAATTGACACGGTCGTTATAAAACGAACCCTGCTTGATTAAGCAGCGCAAATTTACCGTATTTTTTTGGAAAATAACAATTTAGGTTTTATTTTTCCATTCTCCTAAACATATTTTATATCCAAATTTTATAGCAATACTATGAGTAACGTCAAAATCGAGCCGAGTTGGAAAGCTGCGTTGAGCAGCGAATTTTCTCAACCTTATTTTCAAAGTTTAGCCACTTTTCTACGTAATGAAAAAGCAGCAGGCAAGACGGTTTATCCACCAGGTTCTTTGATCTTCAACGCCTTCAATACCACTCCATTTAATAAGGTCAAAATTCTATTACTAGGTCAAGATCCTTATCACAATCCTGGTCAGGCAATGGGGTTGTCTTTCTCTGTGCCACGTGAATTAGCTAAACCAGCTTCCTTACGTAATGTATATAAAGAACTCAACACTGATTTAGGATTACCAGTTCCCGATCATGGTGATTTGACAAAATGGGCAAATCAAGGCGTTCTTTTACTCAATGCCATGTTGACTGTTGAAAAAAAGAAGCCGCGTTCGCACCAAAAGATTGGTTGGCAGACGTTTACGGATGCAGTGATCCGGAAATTATCTAACGATAAAGAGCATATCGTATTTATGCTATGGGGCGGATTTGCGAAAAAGAAAGCAGCCTTAATTGATGGCAACAAACACCTAGTTTTACAGGCAGCACACCCATCGCCGCTTGCGGGGACGGCTTTTTTAAATAATAAGCATTTTTCACAAGCCAATGAATATTTAACTAAGCATGGAAAAGAGGCAATTGACTGGAATTTGATGACCGATTAGATGAGGCATAAAAAAAGTCCGGAATAACACCGAAGTGTTACCCGGACATAGTTCACCCGACTGTTATAATTATGTATTTCTTGGTCGTGATGAATTAATATCACACAATACATAACAGATGTAGTGAACCGTTCACCTCCAATCGCAATAATGATCAGAAGTTACTATTAGGACTTATATACGGACGAGTTGTGGATTGATGCTATATTGATCTACGATGTCATTTGCAAATCGATAGCTCCCTCTCGGAACCAATAATGTGAATTTTCGATTTTTCATTCTTGCTAGAGTATCCATTAATCGCCACTTAGTGACCAAACGACGATCTCTATCGGTTTTTAGCGCGACATCAAAATAATCTTTTCTACCTCTGATGGTAGCAGTAATATCTGGAACAAAAGTCTCATCATCTTTCGCACGACTAAAGCTGCGAGGATCTTCGTAATCGTCTAAAGTTGCGGCTTTAACGTTACGATATCCAAGTTTTTTAATCTTTTTGATAGCGCTCTCTAACAATTCGGTATGCTTTTTACGTTCCTTTCTGTTCATTCTTGTGACTTTTAAAAATTAACAATTTTACTAGAGTGTTGATGATTTTATTATTTTAATCATGCGACAGAATGAATGTAAATTTGTTAAAAAAAGCCAATAAAATTGATGAAATATAATCGTTATTAAAAGATGTCTAACTAAAATAGAACACTTGCATAAAATTTACCTGAATCAATTGCTAAAGACCCATACACTCATTAGTGTTGGAAAAACTAAAATTAAAAATCGATAAATTCCGAATTTAAAGCGAATGCAGAATAATATTAGCCATTATCTATGGTTGACCATATTTCCATTATTATGCATTTCTCGTTTCGGTCTTCAATTATCATAACGCGTGCTCTATTTGATTGTTCGGTCGAATAAAAAAAAAGTTTAAAATTTCTTTTATCGATTTTAATTTTCATTAACAGTATGACATCATAAAAGGCATTACCTTTGTTGGTAGTTAGTTAATTTAAGCGTTTAACGAAAAATTAACCGTGTTTTCGTAGCACAAATGATTCGTTTGACGTTTATAGTTGTGTAATTAACTCAACTCCTTATTTTACAATTATTCAAAATTTTTTAAAACATACATCTTAACATGAAAAAGATATTATCTATCCTAACCCTTTTAGCTTTAGCTACAACATTCACTTTTGCACAAACTGCTGTAGAAGCAGCGGCTACTACGGCACCAGCTGAAGGTCCAGTAATGACTTTTGAGACGACGGAAGTTGACTACGGAACGATTCAACAAAACGGTGAGCCATTACGTAAATTTTCTTTTACCAATACTGGAACAGAGCCATTAGTTATTAAGCATGCTAAAGGTAGCTGTGGTTGTACGGTACCAACCTATCCAAAAGAGCCAATTTTACCTGGTGAAACTGCGGATATTGAAGTGCGTTATGATACAAAACGTATCGGTAAGTTTACTAAAACCGTTACATTGACAACCAACGAAACTGTAGATAAGCGTGTATTACGGATTAAGGGAGAAGTATTGAAGCCTGCTCCAGAACCAGACGCGATTCCTTCTTCTACTGGAGGATTTAACTAAGCAATAGGTTAACTGTAATAAAAAAAGCTCGCCAGTCATGGCGAGCTTTTTTTATGCCTGTTATTAAATGTAGGGTAAAAAAAGAAAAAACCCTTGCCTATGAAAAATAGCAAGGGTCTCTAACCCAAACAAATAAACACAAAAACTACTTTTTAAGATTTGATACAATAATAAAGTGTTTTGATAGAACGAGCAAGAGATAGTGTAAATAATTGTGACATCTATATTGAGATATTTATTAATACAACTCCTTTAAATAAACATGTTGTAGTATGTTTACGTGATTCGATTTTTTTAAAATTTACAATTTCTTAACGTCACTTTATACGGGCTAGTACTGTGATAAAAGTATTAAGAGAATAAAAATCTTTTTTATGCAAAAAATGAGT
>JBGCES010000890.1:0-2708 GCA_045106545.1 Saprospiraceae bacterium | reverse complement strand
GCTGTATGGAGGTTCTGTTAGATAGGATTGTCCACGGATGGAACAGATAAAACGGATTTATAGAGGTCGTGGACGTCGAAACGTTTATTGCAAAAAAAGTCGCATGGATCATAGATCATGCGTAAACGACGTTTTGTTATTAAAAAAATCAATAGGTAGGTGCAAAAAAGTGTAGTGGTAGGAAAACGCACGTAATATAAGCGATATTCGCTAGTTCAACCAAAAAAGTAGTACAATTTCGTATTTTTAAACAAAATTTGATACTCAATGCGCATTCTGTATTTTTTATTTACTATCGTTTTCTTTCTCTCTAGTTCTAGCTGTAACCGTACTTTTTTTAAGGAAAGTGTACAACGTGGAAGTGTTGAACAGGTCAGTGATTTAGTTCCTTTACAGGCGATTCAAAAACACGGGCTACTCTTTATTCCAGTAGAAATCGGAGGTGAAACGTACAATTTTATGCTGGATACAGGCGCAGGTGTAAGTGCTGTGGATAAACAACTTGCTGATAAACTAGGATTACAAAAATTGCGCTCTGCTCCCGTTGGCAATGCCTCTAATCAGCGCCAACAGTATGACTTCATTGAAATTAATCAATTGAAAATCAGTGGATTATCTTTTAATAACACCTTAGCGATTCGAGAAGACTTTTCCAACTTCCCCATTGCGATTCCTAATTTTGGTGGCATCATTGGGCAGCCCGTGATTAGCAAGGTGCATTGGAAAATTGACTTCACCACCAAAAAGATTAAAATAGCTCAGCGACGTTTCGCTTACGATCTAGCATCTGCGATTCCCTATGAAATAGGTAATAACCACCTACCCTACGTTCCCCTTCAAATTTTAGGTAAAACCACTTATGCGGTTTTTGATACTGGTTGTTCAGATATGCTTAATTTTCCGTTGGATCGTCCTTTGAGCAAAGAATTATTAAATAGTTATCCCGTTAGAATCAACGAAGTGGAAGTTTTTACTTTAGGGCAAGAACGAACCATACAAGTAAAAACGATGCTGTTGCCGGAGGTTAAACTTGATGACAAAGTTTTATTTAAAAAAGTATCGGTACTTTTTGATCACATCAGTGAACCCAAATTAGGCGCTCCTTTTTTTAAAAATCGAATACTTATTATTGATACGGAAGCAAAACGGATTGTGATAGATTAACACATTTGTTACCGATAATACATTAATATCCCACCAAATAAGGTAATCAACGCCAGCAGCACCGTAGCCATGCGCGTCGAATATTGAATATGACTCACAAAAGTGCGAATCTCCTTCGCCAAATGTGGATATTTAGGAATCAGTTCTTTCTCCAATTTTTCTTTATTCATAAAATGCCGCGTCTGCAAATCCACTTCATTTTGTACCATAATGCGATAGCTTTTCATCACTTTCACGCGGAAGTAAACGTTTAAAAACAACATTGCAATGAAAATTCCGATCACGGAAAAGAGTAAGATACCAACCATTTCTTTAATGTGTAATTCGTAATGTATAATGTGTAATTTGCACGCAAGAATACCACTTTAATTCAACAAACTTACGATAATATGTTTTCATAATGAAAGGCTTTTTCTCTACATTTGCCCGCAACGAATTTTAATATTAATCATAAATTGAAGACAGATTATTTTTTAGCTAGTATTAAAAACCTGTCAACCTATTTAATGCTAGTTTTATAAAGTAAATTTTTCAATTCTCCATTTTCAATTTTCCATTACCACATGTTGCTAATCGAAAAAGTAGTCAAACTGCTGGATGATTTTCACTACGAGGTGCTGAAAAACCACATCAGACACCACTCGAAGCGATCCTATTATCCGCAGACACTTTTCGAAGCGATTGACCGCAACTTGATGCAACAGCAGACCAGTGAAGAACTATTTGCTGCCGTTTATGAAGACGAAGAAGTGGATGATGCAAATTTGAAAAAACTCTATCAACTCGGACATCATACGTTTAAACTCACCGCTTTTCTAGCACGTAATTACCCAGATTATCTCCACCACAATATCAGCCGCATCCAAATGCTGATCAATACAGGAGAACTACAGCAAGCCAATACACTCGCCGAAATTTTATTAGAAATAGTAAAGAAAACGGAAGATCATCATACGGAAATACGGCTGTTGCAGCTATTGGCACAGAAGGAAATTTTGCTAGAAAGCTATGATAAGGCATTGAAGTATCAGGAACGGGTTGGGGAGTTGTTGGAATTTGAGCGGGTGTTGAATGAGTTGGTAAGTTACCTCTACACGCACCTTAATTCAAAAATAAAAGCAAAAAAAGCGGATTTAGCTCACGCTGACTATTTTCAGCAATTTCATACGAGTTCTTCATTTGCCATCAAGGCAATTAGCGTTTATTATTTCTGTTTTACCTTTTATTATTTGCGAGATAAGCAGTTTTATTCGGATGAAATGTTGCAAATGATATTGACTTTGGAAGAGGAGTTGATGCGAAATGATTATGTCATTTTTCCATATATGCTTGATATTTTGCGTGGTATTGGCTTTTTGAAGTTGCAGGCGATGGTTCGAAAAATAGATAATGAAGAAATATTAACCGCTACAGAAGATTTCTTAAAAAGTAGTGAGGATACTTTATACTGGAACAGCTTTATTAATTTTCTAGAAATTTTTGCACTTTCTGTTCAATCGGGCTATTATTCAGGTAACTATATGCGTAGTTATCGAAAAGAACAT
>JBGCES010000089.1:0-2055 GCA_045106545.1 Saprospiraceae bacterium | reverse complement strand
TTCAAGGGCTACTTTTTCATCCAGATTCGGCAAGGAAGTGAGCAGGCTTTGAAAGGCGTAATTACGTTCTGTTCGCGCAAAATGATCGGTGTGTAGCGTGGTTTCCATTTGTTCGTAAGTAGTATTTGCTGCGCCATTCATTGTCATCGTCAGCGCCGTCGTAATGCTAAAAGGAGAAATAAAAATATTGGCTATTTCTTCCTCTTCTTCGTTAATCTGCTGCCAAAGGTCAATGGCAAATTCGCTATTGGCTTCCGCTAAATTACAGCCGAGTGGCTGTTCTTCGCAGGAAATTTCCGCAACGGAATCAACGGGTTCTATGTTGGTGTCTTCACAGGCTGTTAACCATAGGATTAACAATAAAAGTGTACTTAATCGAGTGATATTTTTCATGCTTTAAAGGTTTTGATTTGTGGGGGAAGACGGTAGGAAGGAAGAAAGGGTTGGGTTGTAGTAAATAATTGGTTGATCCGAAAATCGTCTCCCGCAGAGCGAGACAGGTTCTGACATTTTCGATGTTTGTTCGGATTTACTGCACTGAAAGAGGGCGTATGTCAGAGACGATACGCCAGCAAGGGTGTTTTTATTTTGGAAGAATGTGGCTGAGCAAATAAGGATTCAAATCATATTTTTACCAATCCCAGTTAGAAGAAGGCATGTATTGAGATTCTATAACATTGAGTACTTCAGAATTACTTTTAGTCATTTCTTCTAATATTTCTTCCCAACCTAATATTTCTTTTTGATAAAATGGGAAAAGTAGAAGTACCAAATCATTTATTGGTTTACCTTCAATTTTATGAAGTTTTATTGCATCTGTTTTTTTCAAAGAAGGTAGTTTCCGCCCAGGGGTAACTAATAATACTCTGGTATAAATTTTTCTTGTGTCCTCTAGGTTATTTTTATTATCTGCAATGAATCCCTTTGTTATGTTATATAAAAATGTCTTGTGCCTAAAAATTTCCCCTTTTAGCGATTTTCCTACTTTAAATTCACCTATTAAATCTCCATTTTCATTTTTACTTGCCATAAAGGATGACAAAATGAAAGCATGAATTGAGTAATCATATACACTTCTTACTCGAAGTTGCCAAATTAGCCGCTTGATATGATTTGGCCATTCATTGGAGCATCGTTTTGGTAAATATGGTCCCCATAAACATTTTGGAGCATACGGATCGGTTCCTTCCCACTCTATTTCAAATTCTCTTACAGGAAGAAAAGTCCCTAACTTCTCAGTTTTAGAACCTTGTGCAATTAAATTTTGAAAGGATATTGATAAGATGATAAATATGCAATAGGTTATTTTCATAAGCTTTTTCTATCATAACGACCTGCTTCTAACATTCGCTGACTCTATTTACAAAAAATGAAATACTAAATTTTACAAAAAAGCAGGGCAAATTCGACGCTGCCCAGAGTCGGTAGAGCAGATGTTTTCGTGTCTTTCCACACATTGCATGTGTGGTTATTCATAGTTCAAACCTTTCAGGTTTGTAAAGTAAAAATTGCTGGTTTTGATTATTTTAAACTAAAATAGTATGGGTGTAAAAGTTATCAAAGCACAAATAGATAAATTATCTGCTGCTGAGAAAAAAGAGTTACTTGATTATCTTATCGGTATAGGAGTTAATGATAAAGATTTTGAACTTTCCGAGAAATGGAAAGACGAACTAAATCACAGACGTAGAAAAATGGAAACCGATCCATCAGTAAGTATGCCCTTTCATGAATTTATGCAACAGTATTTGAACTGGTAAAGAATGCCTCCTTCTAAAACAACGTCCCCGCCCGCGTCGGCGGCACAATCCCCAAATGCACATACGCCTTCTCCGTCACCGACCGACCACGTGGCGTGCGCTGAATAAAACCTTGCATAATTAAAAACGGCTCGTGGACTTCCTCAATCGTTCCTGCCTCCTCTCCTACTGCCGTCGCTATGGTAGTCAAACCAACGGGACCGCCTTTGAATTTATGGATGATGGTATCTAAAATTTTATTATCCATTTCATCCAAACCGCTTTCATCCACATTCAAGGCTTCCAAACCGTATTT
>JBGCES010000889.1:0-2715 GCA_045106545.1 Saprospiraceae bacterium | reverse complement strand
CCAAAATGATGTAATCAACTCCGACTTTTAAAGCAAAATCAAGGTCATCTTCCAAATGCGATGCGGCAATTTTAAATCCAATCGGAATACCGCCCGTCCGCTTTCTGACCTTTTTAGCGAATTTTTTAAAATCTTTTACGGTCTTCAAATCAGGAAAGGCGGCAAGAGAAATAGCCGTTTGCCCTTCCTCTAAATTCCTGACCTTAGCGATTTCACCGACTACCTTATTGCCCGGTAAATGACCGCCCGTTCCCGTCTTTGCTCCTTGTCCACCTTTGAAATGAAACGCTTGTACTTTTTCTAATTTATCCCAAGAAAAACCAAATTTGGCGGAAGCCAATTCATAAAAATAGCGGCTGTTATTCGCTTGTTCATCGGGCAACATGCCGCCTTCACCTGAGCAAATTCCTGTACCCGCCATTTCCGCGCCTTTGGAAAGCGCAATTTTAGCTTCGCGTGACAATGCTCCAAATGACATATCAGAAACAAAAATTGGAATGTCTAATTCCAACGGCTTTTTCGCATTCGGTCCAATCACTACTTTAGACGCGACCTTTTCATCATCCAATAGAGGACGGCGCGACAATTGAGCGGGTAAAAACTGGATATTTTCCCACTTTGGTAAAGTATTGCGGTCAACGCCCATCGAAGCCGACGGCCCATGATGCCCAAATTTACTCAATCCATGTTTTGCTAAATTTTTGATATAACCCGTATAAGGTTCCGTAGATTCAGGATGAGTATCGGCATATTGTCCGAGGTATTCATCTCGGTTAAACGGTTGCGGATTTAGCTCTTCAAAAGCCACCACTTCAGCTTTATCGGTATAAACATTTCCCCGATAAATCACGCCCGAAAATTTGTGTAAAACCTCCTCATTATTGTATGCACTCACTCCCGTATCAACCCGATAATCCCAATTGTGAACGCCACAAATCAAGTTGTCACTATCATCCACAAAGCCGTCTTTCATCATCGCTCCCCGATGTAAACAGCGCCCGTACAAAACGGATACTTTATCGTCATAACGCACAATAACCAAATCGGTATTTTCCACTAAAACACCAGCTGGTTTACGGTCTTCTAAATCTGAAAATTTAATTAATTTATGGGGGCTGTGAAGTTCTTTATATGTTGACTTTAGCATACTGGGTGATTGATTTTATGAAAAAAAATGCCTGATACACGAATGTAGCGAAAATTTAATCACGCTAGATAAGTTATGATTACAAGAACGGCAATTGAATTTTATCCTATTACAAAATAGAAAGACAAGTTGTCAGTAGATTTTCAACTGTAACTGCCGTTTTATCCCAGATGTTCGCTTTTTAACTGCCGTTTTGACTTATTTTTGGGATGGTATATCCCTTGCAGTACCTTTTGTGTAATCATAAAATCCAGCAATGAAATAATAAAATTGTTGGTACGTAAATTTAAAACAGTGTAATTGGACACGGAGAAGGAAAGCATCATAATTAGAAAATGTCTTTCCAAAATCGAATTTCCAATTTCCAAAATCCATAAAAAAATGAATATCAATAACTTAACCTTAAAAGCACAGGAAGCCGTCCAACGCGCTTTGCAAATGGGCTTAGAAAATGGTCAACAAGCCATTGAACTAGGGCATTTATTGAAAGCGATCACGGAAGTGGATGAGAATGTAACGCCCTTTGTTTTAAAGAAAATGGGGGTCAATTATAATATTGTAAAATCTGCCGTAGATAGTGTCGTCGAGTCTTATCCGACTATTAGCGGCGGACAACAATATCCATCGCGGACGATGACCGAAGCGATTCAACACGCGGGAACGTATTTGAAGAAATTCAAAGACGAATATATCGCGATTGAACACCTTTTATTAGGTATTTTAAAATCACGCGACCAAGTTTCGCAGCTATTAAAAGATAGCGGTGTAACCGAAAAAGCCTTGATTGCAGCAATTAATGATTTGCGCAAAGGCAAACGGGTAGTCAGTTCTAGTGCAGAAGATGCTTATAATGCGTTGAATAAATACGCGATTAATTTAAATGAACGCGCTCGTTCGGGCAAACTTGACCCCGTCATCGGTCGCGATGATGAAATCCGTCGGGTGTTGCACATCTTGGCGCGTAGAACGAAAAATAATCCGATTTTAATTGGTGAGCCTGGCGTCGGTAAAACGGCAATTATCGAAGGTTTGGCGCATCGGATTGTCAACGGAGACGTACCCGAAGATTTGCAGGACAAAGATATTTATTCGCTCGATATGGGCGCGTTGATTGCGGGCGCAAAATATCAAGGGGAGTTTGAAGAGCGACTCAAAGCAGTGGTCAATGAAGTGACGCAAGCGGACGGTGATATTTTCTTGTTTATTGACGAGATTCATACGCTCGTTGGCGCAGGAAAAGGTCAAGGTGCGATGGATGCAGCGAATATTTTGAAACCTGCTTTGGCGCGCGGTGAGTTACGCGCGATTGGTGCGACAACGCTAAGTGAATACCAGAAGTATTTTGAGAAAGACAAGGCTTTAGAGCGCCGTTTTCAGCAAGTCATTGTCGGCGAACCCAGCGAGGCAGATACCATTTCGATTTTACGTGGACTAAAAGAACGCTACGAAACGCACCACAAAATCAACATTACCGACTCGGCAGTGATTGCGGCAGTTCAGTTGTCCAATCGCTACATCACCGACCGCTTCTTGCCGGACAAGGCAATCGATTTGATTGATGAAGCGGC
>JBGCES010000888.1:0-1436 GCA_045106545.1 Saprospiraceae bacterium | reverse complement strand
CCAACGTAATGGACGATTAAGTTGAAAAGTTTCATTTCCACCTAAACCAATTACGATAATATCGTAATCCACAGCGGGAATTTTGGGTAATAATTCATCGTGTACTTGCTTCGCAGTGTAGCCACTTTTAGCAAGGACGCGCCATTCTACGGGGCGTTGGTAATGGGCAGTTAGCAAACGGGCAAGTTCAGCAGTAATCCCTTCTTCGTGAGTTGTCACACCGACTCCTGCAAACGTGCTTTCCCCCAACGTCAATAGCCGCAGCAGTTCTCCCTCCGCTCCTACTCTACCTATTGTTTCTCCCTGCGCTTCTCCTAAATCTGGAATCGTCGCTCGCACCCGTTTACCTTGATAAACGAGAACGGGTAAAAAAGGTATGGCGAGCAATGCTCCAAAAAAATATTGAATTTGTTGCCACATGGAAAAATTGTTTGAAAGTGGTTTGGAAATAGTTCGGATGTGGTTTGAAGGTTGTTCGGAAGTAGTTCAAAGATAGTAATCAATCCAATTTCGGCTGCCAACTGACAAAGTATTTATTGACAAAGTAAGGTCGAAGGCTTACCTTGAAGATAATTAAAACACCAGCTATTCTACCTATACTTTTTAGAATGAACATATAAACAAAGGACACGATTGTGGTGGAAACATCCCATTACTATTCTTCATTTAATCATGCTTCATTCCTCATTTACTTATTTTGTAAACCTAAATCCTATTAGCTATGAAGTGGATTTTTCTACCTTTATTTTTACTCGCTTTCCAATTTTTAACTGCCCAAAACGATTTGTATGTCAATAATCCGCAAGAAGGGTGGCATTTTGAACAAGGTTTCATTGACGAAGCCGAACTACATATTAAACCCAAAGGCATTTATATGGAGTACGGTTTGTATCTAACTATGTCGATTCCTGAAGACTACTTCGATCCTAGTTCGCAGCTGGAAATCGTAATGAACTTTACCTTACCCGAAGAGGCGCATATCATCGATTCTTGGCTGTGGGTAGAAGAGGATATTGTCCGCGCTGACATCATTGATCGCTGGACTGCCAATCAGATTTATGAAGACATCGTAGATCGTCGCCAAGATCCGTCTATTTTATTTAAAAATGGACAAGGACAGTATCAATTGCGCATTTATCCATTGTTCAGCGATGGCAGTCGAAAAGTAAAAATTACTTATCTGATGCCTACGCGTTGGGAAGATGGAAAAGTACAAGTTGATTTACCGAATGAATTATTACGTACCTCCGTTATCCCACCTGATTTGAGGGTGCGTACTTTTCTACCTACAGGTTGGTCTGCACCGAAATTACTGAGTGACCGCACCGAATCATTTGTCACCGCATCCGATCCCGTTTTCGGTACTTTCCAAGAAACAGTCGTTAATCAAGAAATTGTGTGGGAGGAGAATCTCGTTTTTGAAGTGGAATCGCCAA
>JBGCES010000887.1:0-5670 GCA_045106545.1 Saprospiraceae bacterium | reverse complement strand
AATTTTTCAAATAGATTATCTCCTTGTGATTTACAAGTACAAGAAATTCCTAAACAGATTATATTAAGAACAAGAAATAAATTAGTATGAAACATAAGTTTTTGTTTTTGGAACATAAATAAATGTTTTAGTACTTCCTTTATTATAATAATTATTCATTTGCCCGAGTCAGCGCGAGCATCATGGTGAGGTTTGATGAACAGTGGTTAGCAAAAGACTGGGGGCGAGCAGTATTTTTCCGTACCTTATCGATCTGTGCATGTCAGTGATAAGCTGGATTTAGTCAAACGCCGACCTCTTTTTCAAAAAAACTATACTCGGAGTTAAAAAAACATCCCATCCATTTCCTTCCAATAAAATTAAATAATATCTTGCACCAACCTTAAAAATATTTCATAAAGTAGAAAACTAACCAAATTTAATCTTGTTTCGAGTCAAATAAATCCTTCTTTGACGAATTTTGTTGTCAGACATAAAATTTTTGAGAAAGCATCCTCAGGGTAGCGCTGAGAACATTTTTGATTGACTCTTACACGTAATTTATCAAAGAATTAATAAAATCAACTAAACAAAATATCATGGAAGCATACATTTATGATGCCATTAGAACGGCGCGTGGTAAAGGCAATCGCAAAGGTTCACTAATGGGAATAACGCCTACGGAATTGGCGACCCAAGCGATGATTGCCCTCAAAGAAAAACACCAACTCGATACCACCCAAGTAGAAGATGTCATTCTTGGCTGTGTCGGTCAAGTACTCGATCAGGCAGCGAATATTGCAAAAAATGCTGCTCAACATTCGCATTATGGCGATCACCTTTGCGGTGTTACGCTCAATCGCTTTTGTGGTTCTGGTTTGGAATCTATCAATCAGGCTGCGGCTTACGTTAAGTCTGGTTTTCGTGATCTAATTGTCGCAGGTGGGGTAGAAAGTATGTCGCGCGTCAAGATGGGCGCCGATGGCGGTGGAATGTTTATGGATCCCGCTTTGGCGATTCCGGGCAACATTGTTCCGCAAGGTATTTCTGCCGATTTGATTGCTTCTAAATATGGCTACTCCCGCGCTGATGTAGATAGCTTCGCTTATAATTCGCAGATGCGCGCCAGCATTGCCGAAAAGGAAGGTCGCTTTAAATCGCGGATTGCCGTGAAGGATATAAATGGCATTACCGTTTTAGGTACAGATGAAAATATTCGCCCTTCTACAACGGTCGAGGCATTAGGTACGTTAAAACCTGCTTTCGCCATGATGGGCGCAATGGCGGGTTACGATGCCGTAGCAATCGACCGTTATCCAGAGGTTGAAGAAATTGAACATGTACACCACGCGGGTAATTCTTCGGCAATCGTCGATGGCGCAGCAGTGGCGTTAGTCGGTAGCAAAGCAGCGGGCGAGCGCATGGGTTTAAAACCGCGTTTTAAAATTCGCGCCGCAGCCATTCACGGAACCGATCCAACCATCATGCTAACGGGCATCGGTCCCGCCTCGCATAAAGCATTGAAACAAGCAGGCATGAAGCCGTCCGATATTGATTTATTTGAAATCAACGAAGCCTTCGCTGCCGTGGTCATCAAAGCGATGGCGGATATCGGTATCGACCATTCTAACGTAAATGTCAATGGCGGTGCAATTGCCTTGGGGCATCCGCTTGGCGCAACAGGCTGTATGTTGACTGGAACGTTGATGGATGAATTGGAAAGACGGGATCTGAATGTAGGTTTGGTGACGCTTTGTATTGGTGGTGGAATGGGGATTGCGTCGATTATTGAGAGAGTGTAGTTAAGAGGACAGAGGACAGACCATTTCATTGACAGATCGCTGCGCTTAGAGACAGATTAACGTCTGTTATCCGTCAGCATAGCGATCTATCTTCTGTCCTCTTTTCTACTGATGCTTACTTTGAAAACTCATCATCATTCTGCGAATTTGAGAAATTTCATCAACAATCGGATTTAAATCTGAATCAGAAATATATTCCAAATCAAAAGCTAAATATAGCTGTGTTTCCGATTCACAACTTGACGAAATTGAAATGTCTAGGAAGTGCGCAATTTGGGAGTTTGTACTTCGGCTTACACCTTCGGCAATGTTTGAAGGAATAGAAACGGTAGCTCTACGCAATTGTGAGGTGAGTCCATATAATTCCTCTTTTGGAAATTTCTTGGTTAGTAAATATACTTCTTTAACTAATTTTCGTGAGCGTTTCCAGATTTCTAATTTTCTAAAATTATGTTTCATCATAGTAATTACGGTTTAATTAAAATCTAAACTTACAAAAATTCTTTGTGACGCTCGTCTGTCTGTCCTCTGTCAGTAAAACGGTCTGTCCTCTGTCATCTAAAACTAAATCAATGCAAAATATAAAAAACGATTTATTCAAATTCGAAGTCGGCGCAGATGGCATTGCCATTATGACTATCGATCAAGTCAATAATCCAACAAACTTATTCAGTAATGCCTTTATTAATGCCTTCATTGAAGTTGGTTTGGAGGCTATTGCAGATGAAGGTGTCAAAGGAGTGATTGTTACGTCGGGGCGTTCGATGTTTATGCCAGGTGCGGACTTGCGGGAGCTGAAAGCGATGGGCGGTGACCCAGAAACGCAACTCAATGGCGCATTGGAGATGCACCGAAAATTTCGTTCCATTGAAACGGGTGGAAAGCCTTTCGTGGCGGCGATTAATGGTACGGCGATGGGTGGCGGGTTGGAGTTGTGTTTGATTTGCCATCAGCGGATTGTACTGAATAACCCACGGATTAAATTAGGTTTTCCAGAAGCGAAAGTTGGATTGCTGCCGGGCGGTGGTGGTACGGTGAAATCGCCTTATTTGATGGGGATTCAGAATGCGTTGACTTATGTATTGCAAGGTAAGGAAGCGCGTCCGCAGCAAGCAGTAAAATTAGGTTTGGTGAATGATATTGCGGATAGTCCAGAGGAATTGTTGGCGAAAGCCAAAGCGTGGATCGAAGCAAATCCAAATCCCGTACAACCGTGGGATAATAAAAAACATAAAATCCCAGGTGGCGGATTTTGGTCACCTATGGGCGTACAAACGCTGATGGGCGCAGTTGGAAATGTAGCTAAAATGACGCACGGAAATTACCCTGCGCAGAATGCTATTTTGAAAGTGATTCACGATGGGTTACAATTGCCGATTGATCGGGCACTGGAAGTAGAGGCGCGTTATTTTACGATGCTCGTTGGCAGTAAGGAAGCGAAGAATATGATTCGCACGGGCTTCATGGGCATGCAAGCCGCTAAGAAAGGTAAAGCACGTCCCAAAGGTCAACCAAAATATGAAATTAAGAAACTCGGTATTCTTGGTGCAGGTATGATGGGCGCAGGTATTGCATACGTTTCCGCGAAAGCGGGGATGGAAGTCGTTTTAAAAGACGTGTCGGTAGAAAATGCGGAACGTGGCAAAGCATATTCCGAAAAAATATTGGATAAAGCAATTGCTAAAAAACGTTCTACACCTGAGAAAAAAGCGGCTTTATTAAGCAAAATTACGCCGACAGCCGATCCGAATTCTGTAGCAGATTGTGATTTGATTATTGAAGCAGTTTTTGAAGATCCGAAATTGAAAGATCGGGTGACTAAGGAAACAGAAGCGGTATTTAGTTCGGATAAAGTCTATGCTTCTAATACCTCGACGATTCCGATTTCGCTATTGGCAAAGTCATCTGCGCGTCCTGAAAATTTTATCGGTATTCACTTCTTTTCGCCTGTGGATAGAATGCCGTTGGTAGAAATTATTGTTGGTGAAAAAACAGAGGATAAAGCGATTGCAGCAGCGATTGATTATACCGTTGCCATTGGAAAAGTGCCGATTGTAGTCAATGACAGTCGTGGATTTTTTACTTCGCGTTGCTTTGGTACGTTTGTGAATGAAGGCATGTTTTTACTAGAAGAAGGCGTTCCTGCTGCGATGATTGAAAACATTGCAAAGCAAAAAGGAATGCCCGTTGGACCACTCGCCGTACATGACGAAGTGACGCTCACGTTGAGCATGCACGTTTACGAAAGTGATCCTTCTACAGATAAGCCTGCTTCCGCGAAACGTTCCTACGAGATGATTAAAAACCTCGTTAAAAATCACGGACGGACAGGTAAGAAAGACGGCGCTGGATTTTACGATTATCCGAAAGGAAGCAAAAAGAAATTGTGGAAGGAATTGGGTAATTTATTTGACTCGAAAGTGGAAGCCTTGGACAAGGAAACGGTTGCTAAACGTATTATGCATCGTCAAGCATTGGAAAGTTACCGTTGTTTGGATGAGGGTGTTTTGCGCTCTGTAGTCGATGGCGATATTGGTTCGGTTTTAGGTTGGGGTTTCCCGATTTATACGGGCGGTGCGTTGTCTTACATTGATTTTGTGGGCATTCAGCAATTTGTCGCAGATTGTGATGACTTTAAAGCAAAATATGGCGAACGCTGGGCGATTCCTGCCAGTTTACGCGTTTTAGCGAAAGCGGGAAAATCAGTACATCATTTCAAAAAGTCAACGCATAAAAGTGCGGGCGAAATCAAAAAGATGCTAGAACCAGAATTAGTCGCTTACGCGAACGAAATTGGTATCACAGCATCGGTAGATGATTTGAAAAAAGATACGTTGGCAAAGGTGATGGATAAATTGGGGTATAACTAAAGGAGAGGACAGACGACAGACCGCTGCGCTAACAGACGACAGATTTATCCGTCTGACAGCATAGCGGTCTGTCAATGAAATGATCTGTCGTCTGTTTTCTAAACACAAACATGCAACCACTTGCTGGAATAAAAATAATTGATTTTACACGTTTGTTGCCTGGGCCATTGGCAACTCATTTGTTGGCGCAAATGGGAGCGGAAGTAGTGAAAATTGAAAGCCCCAAGCGCATGGATTATGCCCGTGCAAGTGGGAAACAGGTTGACGGCGCGAGTATTCTTTTTCATCAACTCAATCACAATAAGGAATGTAAAATTATTGATTACAATACGGACAGTGGTAAAACTGAAGTACTAGAATTAATTAAAGATGCGGACGCATTGATTGAGCAATTTCGCCCAGGAGCGATGGCGGCTTGGGGTTTAGGTTATGACAATTTAAAAAAGATAAATCCGAAGCTGGTTTACGTTTCGATTACGGGCTATGGGCAAACAGGTAAATACAGCCAAGAAGCGGGACATGATTTCAATTATTTAGCGTATTCGGGCGTGATGAGTATGATGAAAGATGATGCAGGTAAACCGACTGTTTCCGATGCCCAATTTGCCGATATTGGCGGCGCGTATATGGCAGTGATGGCTACACAGGCGGCGTTGTTACAAAAATTTAGAACAGGGGAGGGGAGTTACGTTGATGTTGCACTTTGCGATGCGATGACTCCTTTTTTGGCAGTTCCTTATGCGTTACACAGCGGCGGTTTGGATTATCGGAAATTTAATATTATCAATGGCAAAACGACCGTCAATTATGCGGCTTATGAATGTGCAGATAGCAAGTGGTTATCGGTAGCGGCGATGGAGTTGAAATTTTGGAATAACATCTGTGATTTAGTTGAGAAACCAGCATGGAAACGGACTAATCCAATGGAATTATCTATTCATGTTTTTCCTAAAAAAGAAGTAGAAGATTAAAAAAAAAAAAAAAATCGGGACGAGTGGATGGCAATTTTTCAAGGTCAA
>JBGCES010000886.1:0-2539 GCA_045106545.1 Saprospiraceae bacterium | reverse complement strand
TTTATCGTGCGAACTGCTGATGTTACGCGAGTTCAATCAACAGATCTAACCCACCACCATGAAAATAACAGTAAGATTTATTAATTCTATACAGGAGCAGACGTAGGTGCTATCACAGGATACTCCCATTTTGATTGAAGTACTTTTTCTTTTGGCCAGTAGAATCTTAACATTAAAGCCATTGTTTTGCCTGATAAGGATGAAGGAACAGAAGGTGATGGTAGCCAATTACTTGCCAGCATATCATCCGTAGGAGGCTCAGGTTGTACGAAAATAATCACCTTCCCATATTTATGTTGCTCGTACTTACGCGTATTCTTATTAAAAGTTAATCTTTTTAGCTCTGATTTACTGCTCACAGAGTAGCGTTTTGTAATACCATCAGCATTAGTAGGGGTAGCTACTAGTTCTTGATCATTTCCGTACATGGTTAAAGACCAAAAACCATGACGATCAATAGGAGGGTTGTTAATGATATCGTTCTGAAAGGTTATCGTGTAAGTATTGGTTTCCGTTTGATTGATTGAAATAGCGGGATAAATCGCGTCTAATACCAGATTTGCCCCTAATCCAGAAAAAGCGATAAAAGACCGCAGCATATAATGGGATTGGTAGTCGCCCATTCTTTTATTGGTGATGGCTACCCAATTGTGTGTGGATTGCTTATTGCTATTAGGCAAATATACCAATTCTAGATGTTGCTTGAGTTGATTTAAGGCAATACTCGGCGCACCCGTATGGTTTTTCATGTAGGTAAAATCATTTTTCACCTGAGTAGAAATTTTGCCCATCAAGGTCATCAGATCATCACTAAATCCTTGCCGATCCATCTGCCAAGTCGTAGTGGTAGGATAATTGATTCCAATCTGCGTCATTTCTTTTAAAATCCTTTCGTCCTGCTCTTTACCTAAATTATTCTGAGCCATGATTGGAGGATTATTTACCCACAACTGCAACATTTGGTTAAGGAGCCCTTCTGTACCCATGTTTTGTACTCGTATTAATGGGGGCTCCGTTAACGTATTGTCTATGCTACCAACGGGGGGCGTATAACCACTTACACTCCGTGGATATTGATCAGCAGGCGTTAAGGTCATTTGCGCTTGCAAGGCATTTACTGCTGCTACATCATCACTCTCTCCAGTTGTATAGACTCTTCCTAACATCCACACGGTATTCGTTAGTGATTGTATTACAACATACTCATCTCCCGTATTTGGTGGTGTTGCATCGGTGTCATTTGGTCCTTTAATAAAAAGGGTATAAGGTCCGTCTGTATATCCAGTTCTAGTTCCGATAGATTTAAAAACGTTAGAATAAGCGTCCATCATTTGCAGGATGTAATAGCGGTTAGCTCCTGCGACTTTCATCTCTGGAACAGTCAATACTAATGGTCCTTCGCTCAAATCCATCCAAGCGGGATCGTACAAGGTATCTACATTGGGGCGAACGACATCGGTATAATTAGCATCCCGTAGTGCATCACAGTATCCTACTTGATTAATTGGTGCGTGTCCATTGCTGTAATCGGGTGTTGCTACGTTCGTGCTGGTCTTCCTTGTTTCATCTACCAGTACCAGCCCGAAACCATAAACATAGGTTCGGTAGGCAATTAAATATTGCGCTTGTTCTTCTTTCGACAGGCTAAGAAATAATTTAACTGTATCTGAATTAGCGGCTTTAGTAATAATGTTTTGATCAATTGCGTGGTTCATGACTTGAATTTTTTTAAGTGAGGGAATAGGCAATTAATAAAGTATCCAAAATGATGAGGTTACTATTTTCCTACTCCCTTAAGTATTGAGTTAGGTTTGAAATAATGACGTCACAAACATAAGGGGTAATCCTACCTTACTCCTAAGGTAAAATGAGCATAAACCGTAGACAAATGTTGCAATTTGCCCCGACCGTAGGTGAATGTTGCACGAATGCAACAGATGTTGCAACCGAAAAAGAAGTTTTTTAGCTCAACTGCATCATTTTTATCCACTATCGAAAAATGAACAAGTATTTTTTTTACTCAGGCAACCCTTTTGAGCAGACTTGTATATGGACTATTGAAACATGAAATTGATGAAGAACTATGTATTAAAGACCTTAGATATTAGACGTTGGACGTTAGAAAACGTCTCTTTCTAACTTCTAATGTCTAACATCTATTTTATTTACTCATCAATTATTTTTTGAACAAAATAAAAATATGAAAACAGTTAATATTATTTTCTTACTGCTCGCCGCTATTCATTTGCAAGCGCAAAGCCCAACTAGCGGTTCTTCCTTTTTAGATCAGACCGCCTTTAAAATTGGCTATTACAGTTACTTTGGAAATTTACTCATCAACAGCGGACTGAGTGCAGGAGCGGAATATGCGTGGAAAGAAAAAGAAAAGGCGAAAGATGGAAGGAAAGGACAAAAGACGACTAGACAGCAATTACTCTTCCACGGTAACATCGGTTATTCGACCAACTTCACCAGTCAAACAGACAATGGTATATCCGCTGATTTCGGAATGATCTGGCGCAGAACGGGTTCCAGAAGG
>JBGCES010000885.1:0-3281 GCA_045106545.1 Saprospiraceae bacterium | reverse complement strand
TTTTAGTTCACCCCTAAAATTCCCATTCTCCCAACTTTTTCCTACCTTCATTTTCCACATTTCAAAACAAACATAAAATTCAATATGCAACGAATCCTCTTACTTTTCATCCTCATCCTCTGTTGCGGAATCACCACTGATCTCACCGCACAACGAAAATCAAAAAAGAAAGCAGTACCCGTTTCCACTCAAATAGATGAATCGCTTTATAACTCGCTCCAGTATCGTTCGATCGGTCCCTTTCGCGGCGGACGGGCGAGTGCCGTTACGGGCGTAGCGGGCAAGCCGAATCTGTTTTATATGGCAGCGACGGGCGGCGGTGTGTGGCGCACTAAGAACGGCGGGCAGCACTGGGAAAATATCTCCGATGGCTATTTCGGTGGTTCGGTCGGGGCGATTGCTGTGAGTGAATACGACCCGAATGTCATCTATGCCGGTGGCGGTGAAACGACGCTGCGCGGTAACGTTTCGTCGGGTTACGGCATCTGGAAATCGGAAGATACGGGTAAGACTTGGGAGCAAAAAGGAGTGAAGGAATCGCGGCATACGGGACGCATTCGCATTCATCCACGTGACCCGAATCTGGTCTATGTAGCGAGTATCGGCAATATTTATAAAGACCATGCGCAACGCGGCGTCTTTCGTTCCAAAGATGGCGGCGATACTTGGGAAAAGGTATTGTTTGTCAATAACTCGGTTGGGGCGGTTGATTTGACTTTTGACCCGAATAATCCGCGTGTACTCTACGCTTCGACTTGGAAAGTACGGCGTACGCCTTACGATTTTTCGAGCGGCGGCGAAGGTTCTGGGCTATGGAAATCAACGGATGGCGGCGATAATTGGGAAAATATTTCTACGCGGGAAGGTTTACCAAAAGGGACTTTGGGAATTATTGGCGTAAGCGTTTCGCCCGTTAATTCGGAGCGCGTTTTTGCCTTGATTGAGAACAAAGACGGTGGTCTGTTTCGCTCGGATAACGGCGGGGAGACTTGGACTAAAATCAACGATGCACGTAAGTTGCGCCAACGGGCGTGGTACTACACCAAAGTCTACGCGGACACGCAGGACGAGGATATTGTTTACATCATGAACGTGAGTTACCACAAGTCAACCGATGGCGGTAAATCGTTTAAAACGTATAACGCGCCACACGGCGATCACCACGATTTGTGGATTGCTCCCGAAGATAATCAACGCATGGTGATTGCGGATGACGGTGGGGCGCAAGTCAGCTACGACGCGGGGGAAACGTGGAGTACCTACGAGAATCAACCGACCGCGCAATTCTACCGCGTGACGACCGATAATTCGTTCCCTTATCGTATTTATGTTGCGCAGCAAGACAACTCGACTTTACGCATTCGCCACCGCTCTTCGGGTAGCTCGATTGATGAAGACGATTGGGAATCTACGGCAGGTGGTGAAAGTGGTCACATCGCGATTGATCCGACCAATAATGACATTGTCTATGGTGGTTCTTACGACGGTTTTTTAATTAGAAAAGACCACGCGAACGACTTGACGCGTGGCATCAACGTGTGGCCCGATAATCCGATGGGACACGGTGTAGAGGATATGAAATACCGCTTTCAGTGGAACTTTCCGATCTTCTTTTCCGCACACGATCCAAAGAAATTATATACGGCTTCGCAGCACTTGCACGTAACGACGAATGAAGGACAAAGCTGGCAAGTGATCAGTCCCGATTTGACGCGCAATGATACTAGCAAAATGGTTTCTTCGGGTGGTCCGATTACGAAAGACAACACTTCCGTGGAATACTACGGGACGATTTTCGCCGCGACGGAATCACCGCGCAAGGCAGGTTTATTGTGGGTCGGTTCGGATGATGGTTTGGTACACGTCAGTCAGGATGGCGGTAAAAACTGGTCAAATGTAACGCCTCCGTCTGCGCCAAAATGGACGATGATTAATAGCATCGAAGCCGATCCGCATTCGGATGGCGGTGCTTATGTGGCGGCGACTTCTTACAAATCGGGTGACTTCAAACCGTATTTATTTAAAACGAAAGATTACGGTAAAACGTGGACAAAAATCACGAATGGTATTGATAATGAACACTTTACGCGCGCGTTACGTGCCGATCCTGTCAAAGCGGGCTATTTGTACGCAGGTACAGAAACGGGCATGTACGTTTCATTTAACGATGGTGCGAACTGGCAGCCATTTCAGTTGAATTTGCCGATTGTACCGATTACGGATTTGGCGGTGAAGGATAATAACCTGATTGTAGCGACGCAAGGACGGAGTATTTGGATGATTGATGACTTGACGGTATTGCATCAAATGGATAAAAACATTGCCAATAAAGCGTTCCATTTGTTCCAGCCCGTAGCGAGTTATCGCATGGCAGGTCGCCAAAATAAGAAAGTGAAAAATGCAGGTATGAATCATCCTGGCGGCGTTAATGTGCATTTTTATTTGAATGAACAACCGACCGAAAAAGATACGATTGAATTGTTATTTATGGAAACAGATGGTACAGAAATCGCGCATTTCTCGACTGCAAAAGACGCCAAGAAAGAAAAGGATTACCACATCAAAATGAAAGACCTCAAAGCGGGTGGTAATACGTTCAATTGGAATATGCGCTATCCGAAAGCGAAAGACTTCGAAGGTATGATTTTTTGGTCGGGTTCGTTGAATGGACCGCAGGCGATGCCAGGCGATTATCAAGTTAAGTTGATGGTTAATGGCGCGGAGCAAATGCAGCCGTTTACGATTACGCCCGATCCGCGTCCGCAAGTGAGCGCAGCCGATTATCAGAAGCAATTTGATTTCCTTTCGGAAATTCGCGACAAAGTAACCGAAGCACACGAGGCGGTGATGGACATCCGCGAAATCCGTAAGCAGTTGAATGGTTACACGAGTCGTTTAGACAAGGACGATGCCGCGAACCAACCACTGATTGATTTAGCGAAAGCGATCAACGAAGACATGAAAGTGGTAGAAGAAGCCTTGTACCAAACGCAAAATCGCGCGCGCCAAGATCCATTAAATTTCCCGATTCGCTTGACGAATAAATTAGCGCACTTGACTTCGCTGAGCTTTGGTGATTATCCACCGACGGATCAAGCAGTGGCAGTGAAAGACGATTTGACGCAGCGGATTGATGCGGAATTAGCGACTTTTTATCAAGTTAAAAAAGAGGAATTGCCGAAGTTTAATGCATTGGTGAAGAAGGCGGCGATTGATGCGGTGGTAGTGCCCGAGCGGGAGTGATAAACTTACTTGTTCAATTTTAGATAGGAGGTATCTTC